>REEK01000138.1 GCA_007695115.1 Sphaerobacteraceae bacterium | reverse complement strand
CTCGACATCGAACCCGATCGAGTCCAGGTCGTCCTTGACGATCTCCTGGTTACTCTGGCGGATCGAGTTGATAGAGGTCTGATACAGCATGTACAGCGGTGTGCCGTTGTACTCACGAACACCGTCTCCGTCGGTATCTTCTGCGCCAGCTTCGTCCAGCAGTTCCGCCGCGGCATCCAGGTCGAACTCCCAGGTCAGGTCCGGGTTGACGGCCCACTCTGGCTGGTTCAGGTTGTTCGCTGTGGCGACACCACCAGCACCGTAGAGCTGGTCAGAGATAACATCACGCTGGATCGACAACTTGATTGCATCGCGAATCAGTTGATCGGTCAGGAACGGATGCTCGGTGCTCGGTTCAGACCGCGCACCATCAACCTCTTCCCACGGATCGGCGAAGTTGATCATGAGACGCTCGGCACTGACACCCGGGAACGCATGCACGAAGCCGGCATCACCCTGGTCTTCGAGCGCGTCCAGAATGTCTGCTTCGACCTGAATGTTCCAGGCCCAGTCTGCTTCACCGGTCACGATAACCGCACGAGCGGCACTGGTTGCGTCACCGCCACCGATCATCTCGACCGAGTCAAAGTACGGCTTGCCCGGATCCCAGTAGTCTTCGTTTCGTTCGAAGAACACGGTGTCGGCCGGGCGGAAATCGACAACCCGGAACGGGCCGGTGCCGATCGGCTCCATGTTGTACGGAGCATTCCGTGCTTCAGTACCGATATAGTCACGGAAGAGATGCTCTGGCAATACGAGTCCGTTGACGCCCGTATAGGGAACAAACCAGCCCGGCGACTGCTCACGGAAGTGCAGGCGAACATTGAAGTCATCGATGATCTCAACGTCCTCGATCATCTCGTAGGTCGTAAACGTGGTAGCCGTTGTTGTCTCTTCGACAACAAACTCCCACGTGAATTTGACGTCTTCTGCAGTGAACTGCTCGCCATCATGCCAGTAGACATCGTCACGCAGTTCCCAGTCGACCCACATGCCGTCTTCGTCAACCGTGCCGGCCTCGAGACTGGGGATCTCGGTTGCCAGGCGTGGAATCAACTGACCATCGTCGCCTGTGTAAGCGAGTGCTTCGTAGACGACGCTCGACGCGTCGAAGTCCTTGGTTCCCTGAGCCAGATGCGGGTTGATGATGTCAACAGCCTGCCACCACAACAGGTCGAGGCGTCCACCGCCACCAGCTTCGCTGGGAGCATCGTCGGCATCATCATCTTCTTCGTCGTCATCGTCGGGCTCGTCGACCGGCTCGTCGTCGTCTGAATCGTCAGTATCTTCCGGCTCGTCTTCTTCGTCATCATCGTCGTCCTCGACGACAACTTCTTCATCATCGTCATCTGGATCTGCAGCAGGCTCATCATCGTCTGCCGCGTCATCATCCTCACACGCCGCAAGCAGGCTGGCGATCACCGGCGCGCTCACACCAAGGGCGGCGGCACGCTTCAGCAATGACCGCCGACTGATGCGTCCGGCGAGGACATCATCCAAGAGCAATTTCTGGCTATCCGACAGATTCATCGTTCCTCCCACACGCGTGCATTCATAAATTCACCCAGTTACGGAGTGACTGAAGATGGTTCACCAGTCAGCTTTCACGTTCGCCTAATTACCGTACAGGTACTGGTCCTCCTCCCCTGCTGAGATATACGTCAACATCAAACCCATCCTTTGCGCGGCGCGGTCTGCGCACGACAATGAAAGAATTTGCGTTAACCGATTCTCCAGCGTTTTCCAACAGTCAGAGTTCGTCACGAGATGGGCGTAGTTTGGCATAGAACACGGTGCGTTGACAAGAGCAAATTATTGCCCGCCTGGACAATGCCCGTTTAGTCGCCAGCGAGAGGCAGTGAAGTTTTGGCCGTCCCGGCAGAGCTGGAAACGATTCCACTACTCTCAGCAACAGATGTGTGGGTGAAGTTACGCGATCATCAAGATCATGAAATATGGGGCAGAGAGACGCCAGTTTCCGGAAAGGGAGTACCTGACCCATGGCAATCCGGTTTAACGACGAAGCGGGCGGCCCGATCGGCCGCCCGCTTTGATTCGATCTCAGATAACTGAGTTTCGTGAAGAGCTTTACTCTTCGCGATACCAGTCGCCAATGTTCCACAGGTCAGAGCGGAATGGACCAGGGTTGTATCCCGCGAGGTCGTTCGCAACTGTCTCGACACCGGTCCGGAAAACGATCGGGATCTCCACACCGTCTTCGGTGGCAATCCGGTTCATTTCCTGGAACAGCGATTCCTGCTCATCCGGATCCATTTCGGTGCCCATCGCGCGGATGACATCGTCCATCTCATCACTGGCGTAGCGGTTTGGGTTCTCACCAGCCCAGGCATTTGCCTGTTCTGCTATCTCCCATGATGCAAACCGCTGTGCCCAGTTGACTGGGTACGGGTTTGACGG
The DNA here is from genome assembly GCA_007695115.1 of Sphaerobacteraceae bacterium. Classification (GTDB taxonomy): domain Bacteria; phylum Chloroflexota; class Chloroflexia; order Thermomicrobiales; family Thermomicrobiaceae; genus SLMJ01. The sequence goes on along the minus strand of REEK01000138.1, from coordinate 44,097 downwards.
ACCGTTGGTGTACATCTGGACGTCCGCATAGAAGTGACCGTAGGTGTCCGGGTTACCAGCGTCCGAGGAGAAGTACACGGCTGCATCAACAGCCTTCAGTTCGACGTCGAACCCGATCGAGTTCAAGTCGTCCTGGACAATCTCCTGGTTGCTCTGGCGGATGGAGTTGATCGATGTCTGATACAGCATGAACATCGGTGTACCGTTGTACTCTCGAACACCGTCGCCATCGGTATCTTCTGCGCCAGCTTCGTCCAGCAGTTCGGCCGCAGCGTCCAGATCGAACTCCCAGGACAGGTCCTCATTGACGACCCACTCTGGTGCGTTCAGGTTGTTCGCGGTGGTAACACCACCAGGGCCGTACAGCTGATCGGCGATAACGTCTCGCTGAATTGACAGCTTGATCGCATCACGTACGAGCTGATCGGTCAGGAATGGATGCTCGGTGCTTGGCTCAGACCGCGCACCATCAACTTCTTCCCACGGATCGGCGAAGTTAACCATCAGGCGCTCGCAGCTCTCGCCCGGGGATGCGTGAACGAATCCAGCATCGCCCTGCTCTTCGAGAGAGTCGAGAATGTCGGCTTCGACCTGAATGTTCCAGGCCCAGTCGCCTTCACCTGTGACAATAACGGCACGTGCCACGCTTGTTGCGTCACCGCCACCGATCATCTCCACGGTATCGAAGTACGGCTTGCCTTCATCCCAGTACTCTTCGTTTCGCTCGTAGAAGACAGTGTCTGCCGGGCGGAAATCGACCACGCGGAACGGTCCGGTACCGACCGGCTCCATGTTGTACGGAGCGTTACGAGCTTCAGCGCCGACATAATCGCGGAACAGGTGCTCCGGCAGAATCAGACCGTTGCCACCGGTAAACGGCACGAACCAGCCCGGTGTCTGCTCACGGAAGTTAATCCGGATCGTGAAGTCATCGACGATGTCGATGTCGTCGATCATCTCGTAGGTGGCAAACGTGGTTGCCGTCGTGGCTTCGTCGGCAACGAATTCCCAGGTGAAGCGAACGTCTTCGGCAGTGAACTGCTCGCCGTCGTGCCAGTAGACGTCGTCACGCAGCGTCCACTCGACCCACATACCATCTTCATCGACAGTTCCATCTTCAACGCTGGGAACTTCGGTCGCCAGGCGCGGAATCATCTGTCCATCATCGCCAGTATAGGCAAGCGCCTCATAGACAACGTTGGACGCGTCGAAGTCCTTGGTACCCTGAGCCAGATGCGGGTTAATGATATCCACAGCTTGCCACCAGAGAAGGTCCAGTCGACCGCCGCCGCCAGCTTCGCTGGGAGCTTCAGCAGCATCGTCGTCATCATCTTCGTCCGGATCATCAATTGGTTCGTCGTCATCTTCATCATCGGTATCGACCGGATCGTCGTCAGTCTCTACCGGATCTTCGTCATCATCGGTGTCAACCGCCGGATCCGGGTCATCAACTGAATCATCGGAATCGTCGTCCTCGCATGCTGCAAGCAAGCTGGCGATAACCGGCGCGCTAACGCCGAGAACCGCAGCACGCTTCAACAGCGAACGGCGGCTAATCGCGCCAGCGAGCACATCTTCCATCAGCTTCTTCTGGCTGTCAGCAAAACCCATAAGTGAAGTTCCTCCCACAAAGTCTCAGACCCTGCCACGTATACGTGCATGCGCATCCCCACACGGAATGCGTTTGCCAAAATCTCCTCCTCCGTTTCCTGCTTCCGGGGTACAGATTCGCACTATCGACCGGGTCTCACACCGATGTGCCAAATCGACCTCGTAAGTAGACAAACAACCGGTACGCTCCTGCACGTTTCCGGTTCAAACGGATGCCCCAGTCTATCATACGGTGACAATATTACGCAGGAGAAATTCCCTGTATACATCACACAATGTTTCATACTGCACAACTATTGTCTCAATTGCGGATGGAAGCGCTTTACAGCTCCTGGGGGTGTCTCGGCCACATCGGTGTGCCAAGAGAACAGAACGCTAAACTGCTATACTCATCGCTCAGAGTTTTTGTCGTCAAAGAACCACCCCACTCAATGATCACACTCCTGGTAAAGGCACTTCGGGACATTCAGAGGCGACCACTCCGAACGGTGTTGACCATCGTCGGAATCATGCTCGGTGTGGCGGGACTGGTTGCCATCAATCACACCGGACACAACCTTGCCGATGCGCAGCGCGAGACATACGCTGGTGCCCGCCAGCCGGACATCACCGTGTTCGTTTCGCAGATCTCTCCGACGCTGGTTGATCTCGTGGCCAGGCAGGAGAATGTTCAGACCGTCGATACCAGGATGGTTCGAACAACCCGAACGTCAGCCGGTGCCGGATGGTTCAGCACACGGCTCATCGGGGTCGAGGATTTCCAGAACATTCGTCTTTCCGAAATGCAACTCATTTCCGGTCGATACCCTGATCGCGGAGAAGTCGCCTACGACTTCGGCGCTCAGGAAGTCCTGGGCCTGGAGATCGGCGATACCGTGGCGCTGCAGCGATCGGGAGGAGCGCCAACACACTACGTCGAGGTCAGTGGATTCGTACAGGTGCCGGAAGCGCTGGATCCTGCTGTTGCCGGTCGCGCAACCGCCTTCGTTCCGGCGGTCGAAGCCCGACGGTTCGAAGGACGCCAGCTCAACAACTTCCTCATGATCCGTCTGGAGGACCCGCGTCAGGCTAGCAGCACCGCAAGCTCGATCACCCGGATGCTGAATCGACGCGGAATCGGCACAAGTACTCCCAATGTGCGCGACGCAGAGGTGTTCACGGGTAGTCGTGAGCTTGAAACGCTCCTCGTGCTTCTCAGAGTCTTCTCGATAATCGGCCTGGCACTCAGCGGCTTTCTGGTCGTCAATACGATCGCCGCAATCATGGTCGAGGAAACTCGCCAGATCGGCATCATCAAGGCGGTCGGCGGGCGAATGCGCTACATGATCATCGGATACCTGGGGTTCGCCACAATTATCGGGTTACTCGGCTCGGTCTTCGGACTCGGGCTGGGTCTGATTGGCGGCAGAGTGCTCACGAGCTATCTCGCCGGCCTGTCCGGACTGTTTCTGCCCGGCTTCTCGATCGACTGGACCGATGTCGCGCTCGCCTTCGGGGTTGGCGTTGGCGTTGCCGTGGTCTCCGCGCTAATCCCGACATGGCTCAATACCCGACGAAAAATTGCCGAGCTGTTGCAGAACATCGGCGTAGTTGCCGACTTCCGTCGCGGTCTGGTTCACCGGTTCACAATCGCCGCTGCCCGGCTCGGAACGATCTTCGCGATGGGGGTGCGGAATCTGGCACGCCGACCAGGGCGAGCAGCAATCACCGTACTCGTGGTGGCTGTGGCGGTCAGTGCATTTCTCGGAACTGAGGCCGTCAATCGCTCGGTCACCACAACCGTGGACAACCTCTATGACCTGTACGGCGGCGAGGGCTGGGTCTCGTTCGATCAACCGATCGATATCGGCTTCAGCAGGCAACTGGAACGTCACCCGGATGTCGAGCGAGCCGAGCCATGGACCCGCTCCCGGGGATCGGTCGGGTCAACCACAACCACAGTCTGGGGATTACCCGCCGACACTCGCATCTACCATGCACGTTTGACTGACGGAACCTGGCTGGGGCGCGGAAATCCCACGCAGGCCGTGCTGACAACAAACCTCGCGCGTGAGCTCGATACGGGAGTGGGTGACGTCATCACGCTTGACATGGATGACCGCTCGAATCTGGTTGAGGTGGTGGGCCTCGTCGATGATGAGAGCACGTTCCTGGGTGCCGATGCTATTGGCAAAGTCTTCCTGCGTATCGAGGATCAGCAACGCCTATTGGGTCGCGGTCAGACCGCCGGTATCTTTGCCATGCAGCTCTCATCCTCCGCACCGGACGATGTTGACCGAATCCTCTCGGATATCGAAGAGACCTACGCCATGCAGCAACCGCAAACGGTTCCGATGTATCAGGACCAGGAGTCCGCGGAGCGCGTGATCGGCATCCTGACCTTGATGCTTAACGCAATGGTCGCTATCGTTGGGCTGGTCGGCCTTGCGGGAATCGTCAATACGTTGATCATCAATCTGACGGAACGACGGAGAGAGTTCGGCATCTTGAGAAGCGTGGGAGCCAGTCGTCAACAACTCATTCGTTTGCTGGTGACGGAAGGTGTCGCGCTCGCAACTCTGGGATATGCGGTCGGCCTGGTGATTGGTTATCCACTGGCGCGTTACCTGGTCAATCTGACCAGCTCTCAGCTGTTCGGACTGGAGTTCCATTTCAGTAATGTCGCGCTCATCGGCTCCTTCCTTGTCGCTGTGCTGGCCAGTGCGGCCGTCGCACTCGGCCCGGCGCTGATCGCGACGCGAATTCGCCCGATTCAGGTGCTCCGTTATGAGTAAATGGTTCTGGATTGCGCTGGCGGCAGGGATCGTTGTGGTCGTGGCGATAATTGTCACTGTGGTAGTGCTCCGCACTGATTCGCAGGATGACACGGTCACCGTGACCCGCGGAGACGTGGACGTCACCATTGAATCAGTGGGAACCGTCTCCATGAGAGACGCGACACAACTCATCGCCCCGGCAACAACCACGGTCGAACTGATCTCGGTGATCCCCGGAGATGAGGTTCGCGAAGGAGACGTACTGATCGAGCTGGATCGAGAACCGTTCGATGAAACAGTAGAAGAAGCCGAAAACGCGCTGGAAGAGGCCGAGGCGAACCTCTCGCTGTTGAACGAACAGACTGATGAACCAACCACTGCGGAATCGATCGCCCAGCGTGTGCAGGCTCAGCAGATCGTCGATGAGGCCGAGCGTGCGCTCGCTGATGCCGAACAGGCTCTGTCCGAAAGCCTGGTCCTCGCTCCCACCGACGGCACGGTGATACACGTTGCTATTGACGAAGGAGATCCAGTTCCTCAGGGTACGGATCTCATACAACTTGCCGAACTTCGCCAGTTCGAACTGATCGTCAATATCGATGAGGTCGATCTTCCGCTGATCAACGTCGGCGCCGAGACCCGGATCATTCTCGAGGCATTCCCGGAGACGACGATCGAGAGCGAGATCTACTCGATCGCACGCCGTGCCGAGATGGTTGGTGGTACCACCGTCTTCCCGGCGCAGGTCCGCTTTGACGCCGAAGGCGATCTCCTCATCCTCCCGGGGATGAACGCTGAAGTCGAAATTACCGCCGAGGTTCGTCGTGACGTGCTGGTGCTTCCAGAAGGATCATTTCAGACCGTTGGTCGGCGAACGTTCGTGAACGTACTCGAGGATGGGGACATCGTCGAACGCGAGATCCGCACCGGTATCCGCAGTGGGGGAATGGTCGAGATCGCCGATGGATTGAACGAAGGCGACGAAGTCGTTCTGCCCTGAACCATTGGCAACGAACAGCACAGGGTACCTTGGTACCCGGGTAACAATGCTGTCGATCCCAGAATCGATACAATTTAGCTACTGACTGAATACTCTCCACACAGGTAGGCTTAATTACAAATAATTGAGCGATTCGGGCAGCCATCCCAGAAACGGAACATCCAGAATGTCAGTTGCGTCAGCGGGTCCAACCACACGAATGCTCGCGGCCCAGGAGCCAACGAGTATCGAACAAACCGGTCTGGATCTGATATCGATCGCCGATATGGCGCTGAAAGTGGTCTATTTCCAGGGAATGATCACCGGCCAGGCGATGTCCGAGCATCTCTGCCTCCCCTATTTCAACGTACTCGAACGCGCACTCGGTTATCTCAAGCGGGAAGAGTATGTCGAAGTCTCCGGATCGTCAGGTTTCGGCGAACTGGCCTACCAGTACACTCTGACGCCGAAAGGTTCTAGCCGTGCGCAGGAGCAGATCGACCGCACAGCATACGCCGGTCCTGCACCGGTGACACTCGAGGCGTACCAGAACATGGTGATGGAACAGTCCCGGGGTCCCGAGCGCGTCAGCCGTGAGGAAGTAATCAAGGCGATGTCCGACATGGTGGTAGCGGACGCGACCGTTGACCAGGTCGGTCAGGCGGTCAACACCGGTCGCTCCATGTTCCTGTTCGGGGAACCGGGCAACGGCAAAACAGCTATCGCCGAGCGCATGGCGGAATTGCTGGGTGGCTACGTGCTGATTCCGCACGCCGTGACGATCGATGGACAGATCATCAAAGTTCTGGATGTGCAGAATCACGAGCCCGTACCGATTGCGCCGGGTCGTGTCGAATACGATCGACGCTGGGTGCTCTGCAAGCGGCCATCGGTCATGGTCGGTGGCGAGTTGACGCTGACGAGTCTCGACCTTGTCTACGATCCGGTCTCCAAGGTATACGAGGCGCCGCTGCAGATGAAGGCCAACAACGGCATGTTCCTGATCGACGACTTCGGCCGCCAGCAGGTCCGCCCCACCGATCTGCTCAACCGGTGGATCGTGCCGCTGGAAAAACGCATCGACTACCTCACGTTGAAGACCGGAAAGAAGATCGAGATCCCCTTCGAGGAGGTCATCGTCTTCTCCACCAACCTCAACCCGCGGGATCTGGTCGATGACGCCTTCCTGCGCCGAATTCAGAGCAAGATCAACGTCGTCAACCCGTCCGCAAATCAGTTTCGTGAGATCTTCAAACTCCAATGCGAGCACTTCCAGATCCCGTTCGATCAGCAAGGACTGGTCTACCTGCTGCGCGAGCATTATGTGAAGCAGCAGCGAGAGCTTCGCGCCTGTCATCCGCGCGATATCTTGCGGATTCTGATCGGAATCGCCAAGTATCTGGATGTCCCCCCATCGCTCGATCCCGATCTCGTAGACCGGGCATGCCGAACATATTTCGTCGATCTTGGATAGCCTGGGGCAGCAGACACTAGCCGATAAAATCCAGTATCCTTAGCTGCAAGATGAACGCTGACTATCCGCACCCACACCGAGACCGAAACCACTGGTCTCCGAGGCTTGCTTGACACATGCGACTTAGCGGGAACCGAAAGTGGTATCTCCTCGCCGCAATCGCACTCGTTGCGGTGGGAGTTTACGTTGCCTCAACGATGCTCGGTGGAAGCGATCCCGAGCGCACGAACCTCACCTCATTGCTGGAAGAGATCCGATCCGGAGAGGTTTCCGAGATCACTATCAGTTCGAGTGGTACGTCGCTCGAGATCGTGATGGCTGATGGAACCGAGCGAAGCGGCACGCTTCAATCTGGTCAATCACTAACCGCGCTGATGAACGAAGCAGATATACCGTCCTCGCAATGGCCAGCGATCTATCCGGAGGCAGCCAGCCCATCGTTAGGTGAGGGAACTGGCTTCCTGATGCGGATCACGTTCGTTGCGCTGATCTTCGTGTTGATCATTCTGCTGATGCGCCGAATGATGCCAGGCGCCTTCGGTGGCGGCGGGCGAAAAAATCGATTCACCCCGATTCCGGCCGGACAGAGCCCGGTGAGCTTCGACGATGTGGCCGGAGCCTCGGAAATCAAGCATGAGGTGTCGGATGTCGTCGACTTCCTGCGCTATCCGGAACGATTCCGGGCAGTTGGCGCGCACATCCCGCATGGCTTGCTCCTGGTTGGCCCACCCGGCACCGGCAAGACATTGCTGGCCAAGGCACTGGCTGGCGAGGCCAACGCGAATTTCTTCTCGGTCAGCGGGGCCGAGTTCGTCGAGCTCTATGTCGGTGTCGGTGCATCACGCGTCCGGGAACTCTTCAAGAAGGCTCGCGAAGTCGAACCATCCATCATCTTCATCGATGAGATCGACGCAATCGGTCGACGTCGTGGGCGCTCCGAGAACAGCTCAGAGTACGACCAGACACTGAACCAGATTCTTGTGGAGATGGACGGCTTCGACGAACGCAGCAACGTGGTCGTGATTGCCGCCACGAACCGATCAGATGTGCTCGATTCGGCGCTGCTGCGTCCGGGCCGGTTCGACCGCAAAGTTCATGTGGAACTCCCCGATCGTGAAGCACGACGAGCTATTCTCAACGTCCACGCCCGAGGGAAGCCGATTGCTGGTGATGTTAATTTCGAGGAGATCGCTGCTCGCACCGCTGGATTGACTGGTGCCGATCTCTCCAACGTCGTCAACGAGGCGGCCATCCTTGCCGGACGCGACCAGCAGGTCTCGATCACGATGGCAAACATGGCCGAAGCGCTGGAGCGAACACTGGCGGGCCCGGCCCGGACGGGCCGCCGCTTCAGCGAGCATGAACGTCGAGTCGTGGCATACCACGAAGCTGGCCACGCCCTGGTAACTCACGTGCTACCCCACGCTGACACCGTTCGCAAAGTCTCGATCGTGGCGCGCGGTCAGGCCGGCGGATTCACCATGATTACCCCGGAAGAAGATCGGGGCCTCTGGACACGGACGCAGCTCGAGCAGCGACTTGCCGGCCTGCTGGCCGGTATGGCAGCCGAGGAAGTCGTGTTCGAGGAAGTCACCACTGGCTCATCGAATGACCTGGAGCAGGCCACCAGTATCGCCGGGTCGATGGTTCAGCGCTACGGGATGGGCAAGACGTTCGGTCTGTTATCTGCCGGTAACGGCACAGCCCCGCCACTCTCGCCGCAATCGACTTTCGCGGCGGAGCAGGAGGCGCTGGCTATCGTCTCCGATGCGCATCGTCTGGCACTCGACCTCATCCGGGAGTACCGGGATGAACTGGAGCAGATCGCCGTCCGACTGATGGATGTTGAGACAATCGAAGGAACCGAGCTTCAGTCGATGATTCCGCAGCGTGACACCGCACCGGTATCGCATTCGGGAAGTCGAGGGGTCACCGAATCCGCTCCGGAGCCCATTACTATCCTCGACGGCACAAAACAACGCGCTTCTCGACCACGCCGACTGGCAGCTGCAGCAACGGCTGTGCTGAGCAGCATCGGCCGCCTGGTTCAGCGAGAGACACCGCAGCCGAATCCGGCCCGACGAAGACCGCAACGGTCGATCAAAGCGCGCTAGTCTAATGACCTGGCGTGCCCCAGGTCGTTCCGTCCTCCAGCGAACTGAGGATCTGCCACGCCTGCAGATCCCGCTCGATAACGCTTCTCAGGTAACCGATCAGCAACTGCTCGATTTCCTTGAGCAGGTCGTCATTGAGCTGTCGGTCATACAGAAGACCGCCGTCACCCCGCCCAATCGCCCGCAATACTCGTAACGCATCATTGCTGATAGCACGAGAGAGCGGATCCAGTGCGTGACATTGCGGGCAGACTACGCCACCCGCTTCAATATGCATCCCATTACCGCCAGGCTCGATCTGCCGGCCGCACCCGGTGCATTGAAACAGTTCCGGTTGAAATCCCGAGGCCGCCAGAAACTCCCATTCACAAATCCGCGAGGTAATCACCGGATCCCGACCGAGTTCAAGCGATGTTAGCGCCCGCACCAGAACACCATAGCCAAACCGGTTCTGCTCCGATTCGGCCATCAGTTGGTCGGCAATCTCGGACCAGTGTGAGGCATAAAGAATCGAGCGCTCTTCGCGACGCAGATGCGTCATCGGTTCCAGCACCTGAGCCGAAGTGATGATGTCCAGGTTCCTGCCACGGGCCAGCATGAGGCGTACCCGTGCATACGGCTCGAGGTGTCCGCCAAGGCGGCTCTTGGTGCGGCGACTGCCCTTGGCCAGCGCCCGAACCTTTCCATGATCGTCTGTCAGGACGGTCACCAGTCGGTCCGCCTCGCCGAAATCGCGACGGCGGATGACGATCCCCTCACATCGGTAGACACGTGATCGCTGTCGCGACTCGCCAGTGTTGCTCACCTGGAAATACTCCACCTGAATCGACGCTAACTCGACGTTACCGCTATTTCAGAGCATACCGCGTTGCGATACCATTAGCTGACAAAATGGTTGCCGCTTTTTGCGATTGCACAGCGGATTTCCGAAGAGAGCTGGAACTCATGACAATGCGAATCGGGCTGGTTTGCGCCCGAAGCAAGGACGAAGCACAGGAGCTCGGCGTAGACGTCGCAAAATGGCTGAGCGAGCAGTCCTGCACCGTTGTCCCCGAGGACGAGCTCCAGACAGATCCGTCGACAGTCGATGTCCTCGTCGCCCTTGGTGGCGATGGCCTCATCATGCGCATGGCCCATACCTACCCGAACACACCACTGCTGGGCATAAACGTCGGCAAAGTCGGATTCATGGCGATGATCGAGCGCGACGACTGGAAACGAGCGCTGGATCTACTGATCTCCGGCAGCTCCCGGATTCAGTCCGGTCCGACGCTCTCCGCACGGCTCCTTCGGGGTGACGACGAGCAGTTCAGCGGGTGGGCCGTCAACGACGTGGTGCTGCGGAGTGGTTCATCAATGGTGGACATCGAGGTCTACATCGACCGACAGTTCGTCAACACCTATCCTGGCGACGGGATGATCGTCGCCACGCCGCAAGGCAGCACAGCCTACTGCATGGCGGCTGGAGGGCCAGCCCTTGGCGCCGGAGTCCGTGGCTTTGCCGTGGTGCCGATTTGCCCACACTCTCCGATTCGGACCAACATCGTGGTCCCGGAGTCGGCCAAGATCGAACTGGTGATCGTCAATGATTCACCTTGTGATCTGCTGCTGGATGGCACCGCTGATGGAGAACTCCATAAAGGAGACATCATTCAGATCTCCGCTGCGTCGGCCGAATTCCAACTCGTCATGGTCGAAGGAACCGACTTCTACCAGACATTCCGCAGCAAATTTAACTACATGATCCGGCCTCAGGCGGTGCCATCGCTGGGAACCGATCGCTAGCTGGTTCAACCACCACGCCCCGGTCCCGTTCATGCGATCAGACTCTTCACGAGGAGGATGTTCGCAAGCACAGAATGAGAACCCAACATGAAGATCATTATTACCGGTGGCACTGGCCTGATCGGCCGGGCGTTGAGCAAGCGATTGGCACAGGATGGCGACGAAATCGTCATCCTGTCGCGGAGCAGCAAGCGCCCCGATGGACTGGTGCCTGAGGCCCGGATCGTCCAGTGGGACAGTCAGACCGGCGAAGGCTGGAGCCATGAACTGGCCGATACCGACGCAATCGTCAACCTCGCCGGAGACAGCATCGGCAGTGAACGCTGGAGCGAAGCCAAGAAGCAGCGGGTCTACGACAGCAGGATCAACGCAGGACGCGCGATCGTCGACGCGGTCAACAAGGCTGGCACCGCACCTGCCCGGCTCATCCAGGCTTCGGGTGTCAACTACTATGGACACCGAAGTGACAAGTACCTCACCGAGGACGAACCGGCCGGAAACGATTTCCTCTCGAAGGTGTGCATCGACTGGGAAGCCAGCACTGAGCCGCTCGAGGCGTTCGGAACCTCGCGGGCTCTGATTCGCAATGCCATTGTTCTTGATGGAAACGAAGGCGCACTGCCGCTGATGGCAATGCCGTTCAAGTTCTTCGTCGGCGGCCCGATCGCCTCCGGGAAACAGGGTGTCTCCTGGATTCACATCCGGGATCACATCGAAGCGTTGAGATTCCTGCTGAAGGAGAGTGATCTCGCGGGGCCGATCAACCTCAGCGCTCCCAACCCGGCCAGCAATCGACAGTTCAGCAAAGCGATCGGCAAGGCGCTCGGACGACCATCATTCATGCCCGCCCCGGGGTTTGCGCTGCGGGCCGCAGTTGGTGAATTCGCCAATCACCTGATCTATGGACAGTACGTGGTTCCGCACCGGCTGCTGGAGGCAGGGTTCGAGTTCAAGTTTCCGGATGTCGAACCAGCGTTGAAGGACTTGCTCGGGTAGCTCAGTGGTCAGCCGAAACTAGCTGTCGGCGTCTGCTTCGCGAGGCTTCCGTCGGCGCTTTCGCCGCTTTTTCGGCTTTGTATTGGTTTCGTTCGCCGGCTTGTCGGGCGACGTTTCCTGATCCTGAGCAACCGAATCATCGGCTGTCACGGAATCAGCCTCGGCCAGCTCATCTCCAGAGGTTGCTTCCTGGGCCGGAATGGAGTCGTCTGACACGTCTTCGCCGCGATCGGCCTCCGATCTTGCTGCCCCATCCGCCGGAATGTCTGAGGTGGTATCAGGCGAGTCGGAACCGTCATCAGCCCCGGTATCCGGTATGTCAACTGGATCCGGCGTCATCGTTTCGGTGCTATTCGCCACCGGCTTATCACCATTCTCAGCCAGCGTCACTCGTCGCAGTTCGCCCGGGCCACCGAGCGAATTGATCGGCGTTGAAATGGGAAGCTCAGGCACTACCTCTTTCAGCACGTCGCCACTTCTCAGATCAACCCTGACCGTGGCTGGAATGATCGGCCGGGTATGCTGCTCGGATTCCTGCAGCCGGAACACGTCTGTCTGGGTCATCTGCGGTCGCCCGAGAAATTGTGGTGATGGCGCCATAACCGGCTGAATCACAGGCTCCGGAAGCGGCGCATCTTCATCCTCGTACTGCTCGGTTCCACAAAACGGGCAGATCTCCCATCGGAGATCGATCAACTGATCGCAGGCAATACAGTTGTCCCGCAGTTCGGTTCGACAGTTCGGGCAGAACACCCAGTCATCCTCGACATACTGCTGGCAACCCGGACAGAGCGGGAGCTCTTCCAGGTCTTGCATCAGGTATTCCTCTTCAAGCGATCGCTGGAACGCATCATCGAGGGTATAGCGCGGGCGCAGAATCAGGTAGATCAGAAGCCCGGGGATTGAGAAAATCAGCACCACGAGCGTGGAGAAAATCTGTGCGACAACGCTACGGCTGCGTGCCTGGATATCCTGAAATGTCCAGACGACGATTGCGAACCACAACGTCAGGACATACGCACCACCCAGCGCAATAAGAATCTGGACGGAACGCGCGATCAACGCTTCCATAGAGGGATGCAACTCCAGCGACTAGTGCGCGACAACTCGCCGCCTACTAACCCATGCGCTCATAATGGCGAACATTCAGCACGAAAACCGTTGCCCCGCCGACCTGAACCTCGACCGGGCTGGGAACATAGAATTCGCCCGGCTCGATAACTGGCAGCAACGGGTTCACATACTGCGTGCGACTATAACAATTCTGTTTGACAACTCTCAGGACGTCCGGAACCGCCGCATCATCGACGCCGACCATAACCGTGACGTTGTGCTCCCGGAGGAACCCACCCGCACTGTTAACCTGAGTGAAGCGGTAGCCGCTTGCTCGCAGCGCCGCTGTCAGTCCATCTGCATCTTTGCCCTGAACGACGGCGAAAACGAGTTTCATTCACTCTTCCTGTTCGCATCCGCGCGTGCGGCTGCTTCACCTGATCGGTCGAGAATCACCTGGCAGATTTCGTCGGCGAGATCGTCCTGCGCCCGACCAGCCTCCAGCAATACCCAGCGCTCCGGATGCGCCTTCGCTTCCTGAACATACCACTCACGGACGCGTTCGTGAAACGCGAGACTGTCCTGGTCGAGCCGGTTCATCGGCGTCCCAGAAGACCGTCGTCGCTCCAGACCGTTCTCTGCAGAAATGTCCAGCAGAATCGTCAGATCGGGCTGCAGCCCATCGGTTGCAAACGCCTGCAACATGTTCAACTTCTCAGTCGGCAGGCCCCGGCCCGCACCCTGATACGCCAGGGTCGAATCCGAAAACCGATCACACAGAACGACGCGGCCATCAGACAATGCGGGCACGATGACATCGGCAACATGCTGGGCCCGTGCTGCCGTCATCAGCAGCGCTTCAGCCCGCGGGACGATAGCACAGTCTCCCGGGTCCAGCAAGACCGCCCGGACGCGTTCTCCGAGCGGCGTTCCGCCTGGCTCACGGGTCTTTACAACCGATAGCCCATGCGCCTCAAGGCGCCGGGCTACCAGTTCGATCTGCGTTGATTTTCCGGCACCGTCCGGACCTTCGAATGTCACGAACAGGCTCACGCGAACTCACCTCGACGAAGCACCTCAACATGGCGGAACGGATCCGACCCAAGACTTCGGGACTCGACGTTGTACCGCTCGGCCAGCTCGTGCTGAAGGCGACGAATCCGTGACGCCTGCGGTCGAAGCTCGACGCTGCGAGAGCCCCGGAGGACATCATGAATCGCCGTTTCGGCTTCGAACATTGCCGCGGCAATCTGATCTTCCGGGATCGGCTCTTCACCGTCGTCTTCCCAGTTGTCGATCGCGTCGGCGCCTTCCTCGGAGTGCTGGTCAGTGAACAGAGAACCCATCAAGTTGGCCATCTGAGTCACCGTATTGCTCCTGAGCACAAACACTGGCAATCCGCGTGATTCAGCCTCACGCAACGGTTTCGGTCGCTGTCGGTAGTAGTTCTTCAATGTGACCACCGCATCGGCGGTCTTCAGGTCACGAACGATGACCGCTGGAGCCGCCAGCTGATTGATCGCCTGGTCCAGTCGATTGCGACTGACACCGAATGCGAAGATCCGGACTGGCTTCTCTCGAGTACCCCGACCCACTCCAAACATCGTCCGTGGCGTTACTGCGGCACGCTGGCCATTCTCTTCACGCACAGCCTGACGGTTGGCTTCCCGGTCGAGATCATCACTTGTTCGAGCGCGTTCCTGACGCTGCTGACGCTTGCCTTTGCGATTGGACTGCTGTTCCAGTTCGTCCTGGCTACGCACAGGTCTGACATTCGAGGTCTCGACCGATCCATCTTCTTTCCGTTCGCGGATTTCGAGGTCCGGCTCTGAACCACGCAGAACTGAGTCGACCGACTCTGCCACATCCTTGTAGACGGCAAACCGATCTCGCTCCTGGAGCTCGACCATGACGCTGAATGACGGTGGAGCCTTGCGCTCCAGAACCGACTTCTGTGTCCCGCGGCGTTTGGCCTCTTCGTCACTGAGGGTCACCGACTGAATACCACCCACCAGGTCCGACAGAGTCGGATTCATCATCAAGTTTTCCAGCGTGTTGCCATGCGCCGTGCCGATAAGCTGGACGCCGCGCTCGGCAATCGTTCGTGCCGCTGCGGCTTCCAGTTCGGTGCCGATCTCGTCGATCACGATCACTTCTGGCATGTGGTTCTCGACCGCCTCGATCATCACCGAATGCTGCAATGATGGCGTGGGAACCTGCATCCGGCGGGCACGTCCGATCGATGGATGCGGAATGTCCCCATCCCCGGCGATCTCATTACTGGTGTCGACTACGACAACCCGCTTCCGCAGATCATCCGCCAGAACGCGGGCGGTCTCTCGAAGCATCGTCGTCTTGCCAACTCCGGGACGTCCCAGAAGCAGGATGCTTTCGCCGGATTCAACGAGATCCCGGAGCATTCCGATGGTGCCGTAGACTGCGCGTCCAATTCGGCACGTCAGTCCGACGATATCCTGGGTCCGGCTTCGTATCGCGGAAATTCGATGAAGTGTCCGTTCGATACCCGCCCGGTTATCGTCACCGAACGTGCCGATCCGCTCGGCAACGAAGTTCAGGTCGTCCCGGGTTACTTCATCGTTGGAAAGAAAGACCTCGTGTCCGTGGAATCGAGCACCCGGGCGGCGCCCCAGATCCAGCACGATCTCGATCAGATTTCCTCGACCATCTTCGCCATTCAGTTCCAGCAGCGCCGGAACAAGCTTTGGCGGAAGCACAGCAAGGAGGTCTTCGAGGTTGTCGGTAACTTCATGCTCAACAACTGGTTCGGTGAGTTGCTCTGCGTGCACGTTGCTCCTGTCTGGTTGCTCGTCAATCATGTGTTCTGTCACGTTTAGTGTGTATCCCGTTTCGATTCTCGTGCCGGAGCATAAGTCAGTGTCGCAGTTCCGGCGGGAGCGTGCTCGACAACTTCGCTCCCGATCTCTTCTAGTGATCTCATCTGCATTCGGCGGGCCACCACTGTGTATTTCACGAGCCTTGTATGACATCCGGTTTCACTGACATCGAATTCCTGCAGTGCGGTCGCGTACTCCTGCAGATAATCCGGTATCACCAGATACAGAGGCTTTTCGGGCGCTGGCTCCAGATCAGCTACCACGTCGGCGATGAGCGGTACAATCAACTCCCGCGATCCCGGATGCACCATTGGATAGAGTGCCGGTCCTTGCCTGGTAAGCACTACTCGGCAGTGGGCCACGACTTCCAGTCCATCCTCGATGACGTAGGCCCGCATCCTGGCATGACCTGGCATGATCCGACCCCAGTAGTTACTCGTGAACGCCTCCGCATACTGAACTGGGCGCGGGGTAACCTGGTGATACAGGTGATGGACCGCCCACACATCGCTCGACTCCTGCCGGCGAGTCACGCCGGTGGAGTCGGTGTGTATCGGCAATGGAATCGCCATCACGCGATCGTGTGCGTATGCCGTAAATCCGGTCTCCTGCAATGTCTCGATGAGCGGACAATCATCATCCAGTACTGCGTGCAGCCGCTTGGCACCGGCCGCGCCCGCCGACCGTATCGCCTCGGCGATCAATTCCTGCCAGACCCGGGAGCGCAGCCCATACGAGCCATCTTCAGCATCGGGGATATGTTTGCTCGTTCGAACACGAGAGACCACCCAGCGGTGGTTCACCGGGTCATCCACCAGGTCGATCGACCCGGCTACGGTTCGATCGTCGTAGGCCACCAGCGAACGGCGCTCGCGTCGGGTAATCGGAAGGGCTGAGAGAACCGCATCAGGCACCCCCCTAGCAAACAGCCCGCGTTCGTGCGCAGGCATCACTGCATCAGTTCGCAAGGATGACATCCGAAGAAAGTCTCGTATTCTGAGCGGTCGAACGTGCATTCCGGAATCAGTCAAGGTGTCTCCTGAATTGCATTCGCACGTTTCGAAGCTGCTCGCTCGACTGTCTGTCGAGCCCGGGGATGCTAGAGTGCGCGCCGGCCAGAGAGCGCCCGACCCAGCGTCACCTCATCGGCATATTCGAGATCACCACCCACAGGCAGGCCGCTAGCAGGGCGAGTTACTTTGACCCCGAACTGAGCCAGTTGCCGGGCGATATACATAGCAGTGGCGTCCCCTTCGATGTTCGGGTTCGTTGCCAGGATCACTTCTTCGATTTTCTCCGCACTCCGGACGCGCTCTACCAGCTCGTGTACCCGGATCTGATCTGGTCCGACACCATCGACCGGTGAGATTGCTCCATGGAGCACGTGATAAAGGCCGCTGTACTCGTTGGTTCGATCGAGTGCAATGACGTCAAGCGGCTCTTCAACCACACAAATCAGTGATCGATCCCGTTCGGGATCGGAACAGATCGGACATGGGTCTCGCTCCGAAAGATTGAAGCACTCGGAACAGAGGCCAATCCGCTCTTTCACATCAACAATCGCTTCTGCCAGTGAGCGAGCCTCATGCTCTCCACCCCGAAGGATGAAATACGCCAGCCGTGCTGCAGACTTTGGCCCGATCCCCGGCAAACGCGAGAATTCGTTGATCAATCGGTTGACAGGCTCTGCGGTAATCGAAGTCTTCATTCCGCCCCCGGATCATGTATACTGCCAACCACACTGAAAGTATAGCAAAGCGTTTGCCCCCATCCTCTTGTGAAACACCCCAGCCGGGCAGGTGTCAAATCTGTGTTGCTCCGTGGGAGTCTCAGCGGCTCCGACGAACGCAAAAGCTGCGTCCTGACTGGTTCTTGACGCCAGTCGTTTCTCGCCCAGTCGCAGCGGGCAACATGACAGACAGTATCGAGTGATAACAATGATTACCGTACAGGGCAATTCATCCGTATACCCTGTTTGCAAGGATAAATGCACTGTGGTACGGTAACCGAAATCTTCAGGCTACCAGGAGAACGGCGAGCGGCAGGACCGAACTGCATCGGGTCACCGAGCAATGCAGTCCGAGGGGATTGTCGGCGTCGGTGACACGCGAACCGGGGTATGCGTACCTGCGGAAGGGGGCGGGACTATATGGTTGACAGGTCCAGCTACAACGATCGGACACTGAAATGCCGGGATTGTTCAGGTGATTTCATCTGGACGGCGGGCGAGCAAGCATTCTTCCGGGAAAAGGGACTTCAGAATATCCCTGTACGCTGCCCTGATTGCCGGGCAGCCCGGAAAGTAGAGATGGGGGTCAAGCCTCCGGTCCAGCATCAGGTGATCTGCGCTGATTGCGGCGCCCACACGACGGTTCCATTCGTGCCGCGCCAGGGACGCCCGGTCTATTGCGGACCATGCTTCTCGGCCTCACGTGAAACGAGTACTGCGACCGAAAACGTTGAAGTCCACGCAGATCAATAGGCGGTCGCTCGATCTAGTCATCGAGATCACCGTCGTCAGCAGCGTACACCTGTCGGCCTCGAGGACCGTCCGAGGGGCCGACGATCCCACTTTCTTCCAGTTGCTCGATCAATCTTGACGCCCGGTTGTAGCCAATTCTCAACCGGCGCTGAAGCATGGACGCAGAGGCTGTTCCCTGCTGCTTCACGATCGCCTCAGCTTTCTGCAGCAGATCGTCATCAGACCCGGAACTGGCGTCATCCGACGCCGGAAGCTCAACCCACGCCGGATCGTATTGATAATCCGGGTAGAGATCCTTCCAGTGCTGCACGAGGTACTGGAGGTCTTTGTCATCGATGAAGGCACCCTGCATCCGGTTCGGCTTCGCCGCGTCTGGCGGCAGATACAGCATGTCACCCTTACCGAGCAAGCGTTCTGCTCCAGGCAGGTCCAGAATAACGCGGCTATCGGTCTGTGATGTCACGGCGAAGGCAATTCGCGCCGGGACGTTGGCCTTGATCAATCCGGTGATCACATCGACCGACGGTCGCTGGGTAGCAATAAGCAGGTGAATACCCGTGGCCCGGGCCATCTGCGCCAGGCGAACGAGCAGCGTTTCGACCTCATCCGGAGCGGTCATCATCAGGTCGGCGAGCTCGTCGATAATCACCACCAGATACGGCATCTTCTCCAGCGATGGATCGTCTTCCCGCTTCAGGTTGTAGCCATCGATGTTACGGACTCCGAGTGAGGAGAACCGCTGGTAGCGATCTTCCATCTCTCGCAGGACCATCTTCAGGGCCGAAACAACTTTGTCCATCTCGGTGACGACAGGCCCCTTGAGATGGGGCACGCCGTTGAATCCGACAAGCTCCACCATCTTCGGGTCGATCATCACCATCTGCAGGTCCTCTGGCGGATTTGTGGCCAGGAACGTAGCAATGATCCCGTTGATGCAGACCGACTTACCCGACCCGGTGGAGCCAGCAATAAGCAGGTGCGGCATCTTCGTGAGGTCAGACACTCGATAACTGCCGTTGACATCGCGGCCCAGCGCCAGCGGAAGTTTCGCTTTGGCATTCGAGAAGTCGCTTGATTCGATCGTCTCTCTGAGTCCCACCGTATGGACGGTCTCGTTGGGAATCTCGACGCCGACACGCGCCATTCCCGGCACGGGGGCCTCGATCCGGATCGACGGAGCGGCGAGAGCCAGTGCCAGGTCATTCTGAAGCTCGGTAATCTTGCGAACCTTGACGCCAGCACCCGGTTTCAGCGTGAAGAGGGTTACGGCCGGTCCCGGATGTACTTCCCGAACCGATGCGCTGACCTTGAAATTCTCCAGCGTCTCTTCGATGAGTTCCGCTTTACTCTGGAGCTCGGATTGATCCGGGGTGCCGCCCTCATAGAGCGCCAGTTGTTCGATATCCGGCAACGGTTTCGGGCCTGCCGGAATCTCGGTGCCGTCGAGATCTTCGGCGGTTCCATCCTTCTTCGATCCAACTTTGGCAGGCTTTCGTGCCTTCGCCGCTTTGGGAACATTGATGACCGGCTTGTTAGCTGGCTGCTCCGGCGCAATGACATCGCCGCTGATTGGATCCACAGAACCTGATTTGAGCTTCTTCGGGCTGGCAGGACGACTCTTCGCCTCGATCGGAGTTTGCGCTGCCTGCGCCTCACGTGCCGCACGGGCCTCTGCTCGGCGCTCACGCCAGGCCTTCGCGGCCCCGATCGCGTCGACCCCGGTGAGATAGTACAGGCCGACAATGCCGACGCTCATCATGATGATCCCGGTGCCGATCTCGCCAACGATCAGTTTGACCATCTCTGCAAAACCGGCGCCGAAGTGTCCGCCTCCGAGATAGCCGTTTGGCGCACCAATCATATGGAAGAACGAAACTACTGAGATCGACGAGAGGACGAAACCAATGGTGCGGCGACGTCTGGCACCTTCGCTGGTGCTGAACAGCGCCTCACCGGCCAGCCAGATACAGGCCAGCGGCACCAGGAACGAAGCCTGACCAAAGAGCGAGCGCAGGCCGGAGCCGAGTATCTCCAGTGCGGAGCCCGTGCCCGGAACGTAGAGTGCCAGAATGATCAGTGCCATCCCGGTAATCGCCAGAACTGCGGCAACTTCGCGGCGCACTGCGTCCGGAGTTTCGACACCACCGAACCAGCCAGTGACCCGGCGACCGGTAGCACTGAGCGTGGACGCCGCGGACGTCCCGGAACTCTGTGACTTTTTGCTTGTTTTCTGCGACGTTCGCTTCGCCTGAGTCGCCCGAGCTGCCATTTACCCCTCCGTACATTCATGGTGTACGGACACATGATAACAGATGACTCGGGGTCAATGCGAATAACTTCAGAACAGCTTCATCTGCTCAGCGTCGGGGTCTTCCTGCTCGTTCTCCTCGGCTTCCATCTGCGCCAGGATCTGAGGCAGCTTCTTCATATCGGCTTCGATGGTCGCCCGCAACGAGCCCTGATGCAGGGCGGCCGCCGGATGGTACATCGGGACGATCGTGACGTTGCCAAATCGCTTTGGAGTGCCGTGTATCCGCGAAATCCGCTCTTTCGGAAACCAGCGCGACATCGAGAAACGACCCAGCGTTACTACGACTTTGGGGTCAATAAGCTCGATCTGTCGATCGATGTAGTGCGCGCAGGCAGCGAGTTCATCTGGCAGGGGATCACGGTTCCCCGGGGGACGGCACTTGACGACGTTGGTGATGTAAACGGTTGATCGATCGAGATCGATCGATTCGAGTAGCTCATTGAGAAACTTTCCAGCCGCGCCAACGAACGGTTCACCATTTCGATCTTCGTGGAATCCCGGCGCTTCCCCGATGAACATGACGTTTGCAGATCGATTCCCCTCACCCGGAACGGCGTTTGTGCGTGTTCGACTGAGGTCACACATCGTGCAACCGCGGATCTGTTCCTCTACCTGTGCCATCGTCAACTCAGCCACCCGAACAACGCCCCTTCCAGATCGGTTCTGATTCTCAACTCACTTCGTTCCCGCTAGAGCAACATCATGGATCGACCGGCTTCCAGGATCGCACTCGCCCGTTCGTCCGATTCTGCCTCGGCGATGATGTACAACGCCCCCTCGATCTCATCGTAGCGTATCAACAACCAGGCTCGCTCTCCGAGTTCCAGCGATACTCCATCAGTCAGGTACTGCTCCAGAACCGGAAGCCCGGCAACATGGTCCGGCCATGACTCCCGCCCAATTCTGACACGGGCAAGGTCTGACTGGTCGACCGCCAGATCGATCCGGGACCGGAGAAGCACACGCGGGCCTGTCACCTGGTGAACTTCAGCCACAAGATCGGAGAGCTCCGCCTCTGTATCGATCATCAGTGACAGGATACAGAGGCTCTGGGCGATGCCGTCGCGTTCCATACCGATGCTCGGCATAATCAGACCGCCCGACTCATCCCAGGCTAGCTCTGGTGAAGTCTCGCGTAGCGTCTCACACACCGCGGTGTAGCCATACGGCAACTCGTGCAGCATCACACCGGTCCGCCGGGTGATTGCATCGATGCTGGTCGAAGCGCCGATGGAACGAGCAATGGTCCCGGCCTGCTTGCGATAGTGGAATCGGTGCCAGGCCGTGAGCGCCGATACCATACCGGGCTGCAGCACGATGCCTCGTTCATCGAGGATCGCCGCGTTGCATCCGTCGGCTGACAACCCGATCCCGATCGCGGCATCGCCCGTTCTCACGATTTTCTGCAACCGTTCGAGGTTCGAAACATCTGGGGTAAGCGATGACAGCTCCGGAAACAGTGGGTTGTGCGCGGTTCTGAACTCGATCGTCCGACTTCCATCACCATCGACGACCATCGGCAAAATTCCGGCACCGGTCCCCCACAGACAATCGACCGCCACGGTAATCCCGGCGTTCCGAATTGCCGACAGCGGGAATCGGGCTTCCAGAATATCGAGGTAGCGCTCGAGTGGGTCCCAGGTGCGCACCCGGGCAGTCGGGCCAACCCTGGAGACCGGCAATCCTGATTGCGAGACTTCAGAGATCTGATCGAGCATCCATCGGGGTAGCGCCCCGCCATCAGGGCCTCGCAGCAGCAGTCCATTCATGGTGACCGGGGCCTGTCCGCCACTGACCATGATTCCGCCAACAGCGTCGGTTTGCGTGATTGCTGAGGAGACCACCGGAGATGGAAACGGCTCGGTGAGTCGAATAACCTCGACACCGAGCGACGCCAGCTCCCGGCTAATCGCCCGGGAGAACTCGTCGCCCAGAGATCGTCGATCGTGGGCGATAACAAGAGGTCCATGGCTACGGCTATCGCGGGTCATGGTAACCCCGGCAGCGACCGCAACGTTGACAATCGACTCATATGTCAGATCGTAGGCGAGCTCGCCGAGCCACCCGTCGTGTCCAAACCTCACCATAGCTGTCCAACTCTCGTGTTCTGCAACAGACATTGCCACACAGAGCAGGGCAATGCCTGCACTACCAGCTCCGGAGGCGGACACTTCCAGCCGACTGGATTTTACTCGATGAGCGGCACCGTTCTGGCATGTTCCACCACCTGAGACCAGTCCACCGGTTCATCCGGAACCGGCATGATCGATGGATGATCCCAGTTCTTTCGAACCCAGCGGGTGAGGATCTGCACTGAATCGAGCTCGCGCTGCAGAATCGTCATCGAAGCAAGCTCCCGGGCTCGTTCCCACGATCGCTCGAGGTCTGCTGCAATCTCCTCTGAAGGTTCACCCTGATCGAAGATTCGCCGGGACCAGGTGCGCCCGAAACGGGTCAGCATGATCTCCCGGCAATCCGGATCGACCGCCGGCAGAACGACCACCAGATCCCCCTGATTCACGGCCAGGCTCAGCACTTCCTGAGATTGAGAGAGCTCGGTCACCCGGTCGATCCGGTTCCGAACGCGGGTCGCCTTTTCGAAGTCGAGTCGCTCCGCAGTTCGCTCCAGTTGAGCGTGCAAACGCTCCATGACTGGCTCAACATCGCCCTCGAGGAACGCGATGATCTCTCGCAGGTAGCTGAAATACTCATCCCGATCGGCCTGACCAACACACGGACCCAGACAACGCCCGAAATCGAGTTCGGTGCAGGGCGAGCCGAAACTGCGGGAATTCTTGAAACTTCGTGAGCAACTGCGGAGCGGAAAGATGTCGTTCAGCGCATCAACGGTCGCCCGTGCCGCTCGAGAGCTTCGATACGGCCCGTAGTAGCGGGCGGAATCATCTTTCGCTTCCTTGACCATGTTTACACGGGGCCACGGATTGCTCATATCGATCCGGATGTAGGGGTAGTTGTCAGAGGTACGCATCTGACGATTGAACTGCGGGCGATAGCGTGCGATCAGTTGCTGCTCAAGCAGCAAGGCAGCCAGCTCGGAGCCAGTCTCGACCGTCTCGATCGCCTTTATCGATTGCAGCAACCCGTCCATCTTCCGGGTGTAGCCCAGTGGTTGAGAGTAATAGGAGCGGATCCGCGCCCGCAGATCCTTCGCCTTGCCAATGTACAGGACACGATTTTTCTGGCCCCGCATGATGTACACGCCGGGAGTCGACGGGGCTGATGAGACGTGCTCAGGATCGAGCAACGAACGTCCACGCGCGAATGGCCCGCTGCTATCGCGCTCTTCACGTCGTGCTGAGCGAAACCCATCCAGTTGATGCAGCGAGGTGATGCCGGCCGCTCGAATCCAGGGGATCAGACCTTTCAGCACTCCGGCGGTGGTCAAGGCGTCGTCCAGAGCTCGATGAGCTCCGGTAGAGGCAACGTTCAGCTCCTTTGCCAGTGTGGTCAAACCTCGAGAGCGCGTCGCCGGCATCAAGGCTCCCGCCACGGGCAGAAGGTCGATCGTCTGATTCAGCAATGTCTGGTGCCCGATTCGGTCGAGCTCGGCGTTCAGAAACGAGACATCGAAGCCAACGTTGTAGCCGATCAGCATCGTATCTTCGATGAATTCCAGGATCTCCTGAGCCACATCTCCGAAGAGAGGCGCGTCAGTAAGCAGTTGATCATCGATGCCGGTGAGTTTCCGGACGTACTGCGGAACCTTCCGCTCCGGCTGAATCAGCAGACTCAGCGTGCCGGTCTGCTTACCGCCGTCGTAGCGAACAGCACCGAACTCGATCACCCGATGGTTCAGCGGCTTCAGCCCGGTGGTCTCGACGTCTATGACGGTGTATGAGCCGTCGATCAGGCCTGGAGTGTCGTCTGAATCAGCGCGCGATCGGCTGACGGTCCAGTATCCGTCACCACGTAAGCCCAGCTCTGGCGCTTCGCCCAGGATCTGGCGGAGGAGCGATCGCCAGAGGTCCGGGCGACCACTGGAACCGAAGACATGCCGAATGAGCAGATCCTCATGGACGGCGTTGCCGTTGGCGATAATGAATTCACATGCCCGGTCGAGTAGTTTGTCGTATCTGGTCGAAGTCTCCGGCGCGCTGGACACGAAACCCTCCATGACTTACTGTCAATTCAGGCGAGTATATGCTAGAACAGATGTACGAACAAGCTATGCTATAATCCGGCCGATTTTGCGCCGGTTTACCGAACCGAGCCAGTCCCCACACCTCACTCACCGAAAGGGAGCGCCCGCATGGCAGAGGTTGACGTGAGTGCCCGGGTTGATGAACTTCGGGAACTTCTGCATCGCTACAACTACGAATACTATGTCCTCGATACACCGACGGTGAGTGACGCCGAGTATGACGAACTCATGAACGAGTTGCGTCAGATCGAGCAGGACCACCCGGATCTGGTGACGCCAGAATCACCAACCCAGCGAGTCGGAGCGGAACCGTCCACAGCATTTGGAACGATCCGTCACGAGATTCCGATGCTGAGCCTCAGCAATGTCTACAACTATGACGAGCTGACAGAGTGGGTCGCCCGAGTCTATCGGCTGGCCGGTTCCGAAGAACTCGAGTTTGTCACCGAACCGAAGATCGACGGCAGCGCCGTGTCGATCATTTACCGCGATGGCAGGCTCGAACGTGGAGCCACCCGTGGCGACGGGGTGACCGGCGAAGATGTCACATCGAACATCAAGACAATTCGAAACGTTCCTTTGCAGATCTCTCCAGCGGTGAAAGGCACCACAATTCCGCCAGTGCTGGAAGTACGGGGCGAGATCTATATGCGCCGCAGCGAATTCGATCAACTGAACCAGCGCCGCTCTGACGCGGGTGAAACGCTCTTCGCCAATCCACGCAACGCCGCAGCTGGTTCACTTCGTCAGCTCGATTCAAAACTCACCGCTGAACGCCCGCTCAGGCTCTACGCCTATGGCGTTGGCCTGGTCGAGGGGGACGTTCCGCAATCCCATAGCGAGCAGATCGCTCTGCTTAGAGATCTCGGCTTCGCAGTCACGGACAACGCGAAGGTCTGCACGACGACCGAAGAGATCTGGGAGCAGTGTGAATCATGGCTGCAGGCACGGATCGATCTCGATTATGAGATCGATGGCGTCGTCATCAAGCTCAACGACATCAACCTTCAGAATGAACTCGGTGCAGTCTCTCGAGAACCACGCTGGGCAACCGCTTACAAGTTTCCCGCTATTCAGAAGACCACGAAGATCGAGAACATCGAGATCAACGTCGGGAGAACCGGGAGCCTCAACCCGGTGGCGATTCTGGAAGCGGTCGAGATTGGCGGGGTAACAGTTCGCCGGGCCACGCTTCACAACGAAGACGAGATCGAACGCCTTGGCGTGATGATCGGCGATTCGGTCGTTGTCGAGCGTGCCGGTGACGTTATCCCGAAAGTCGTTTCAGTGATTAAGGACAGGCGAGACGGCTCCGAGCGCGAATTCTCCATGCCGGATTCATGCCCGGTCTGCGGCGCGCAGGCGGTCCGGCTCGAGGGAGAGGTCGCCCGGGAATGCGTCAACGTCTCCTGCCCGGCCCGATTACGTGAGCAGATCCGGCACTTCGTATCCCGCGGATCGATGGACATCGAGGGATTTGGCTCAAAGCTCGCGGTCCTGTTCGTCGATCTCGGGCTGATCAAGGATTTCTCAGACATCTACCAGCTCGACTGGGAAAAAGTCGCTGAACTCGAAGGATTCGGGCCTAAACGGATCGAAAACCTGCAGCAGTCGATCGAAGCCAGCAAAGAGCAGCCCCTGTCTCGCCTGATCAACGCCCTCGGCATCCGGCACATCGGTGAGCGCAATGCACGATCGCTGGCACACCACTTCCGCACAATGCAGCGGTTCCTCGATGCCACGAGGGAAGACTTCGAGGCGGTCCCCGGAATTGGCACCGTTGTCGCCGAGGCTGTTTTCGATTTTGTGCAGGAGCCAAAAAACCGGGATCTGATCGGTCGACTCGAAAAAATGGGGTTGCGGATGGATGAAGGGACCATCGAATCCGCCGCAGCCGATGGTAAGCTATCCGGGAAGACTGTCGTCCTGACTGGACGAATGGAGTCGCTCACTCGATCCGACGCGCAGGAGCTCCTGGAGCGCGCTGGTGCGCAAGTAACGAGCTCTGTTTCGCGGAAGACTGACTATGTCGCCGCCGGAGCCGATCCGGGAAGTAAGGCAGATCGAGCACGAGAGCTTGACGTGCCGCTTTTGACAGAAGATGATCTGTTACAGATGCTCCGGGACGATGGCATCATCGATTCCGATTCCTGACTGAGTACACTGGGGCAAGGAGAGTACAACATGGCTGGGTACAGCGTTCCAACTCGCGAGACAGACCCGGTCCATACCGTCCGAACTGTTGGGCGGCTGGCCCAGATGGTTCTCGAACTGCGGGATGAGTATGTTCGTGATCCGCGGCCGGATACACTGGATCAGATCATCAGGCGCCTGGACGAAATCAATCGACTCAGCCTCGAGTTGAAGCGGCGTCAGGAACTGGACGCTGAGGGTGCTGACGAGTCAGAAACAAGCGACGACGAAAACTGACTGCTTATTGATCACCCGCCCGCCGTTCGAGGCTCCGGATCTACGCCTGTTGCGTCGTTCCGGGCTTGACCAGCGCCACTCCCTGTTCACACAACGGGCAGCCGTCGGGATCCCATGCCGGCACATCCATCTGAGTCAATGCCTGATACGGAAATCCGAGATCTGTTCTCCCCATGCTGCGATCAACCATCACCATGACTGACGCCAGCTCGACGTCGTGGTTGCTCAGCGCGTCCATCGTCTCGCGCAACGAGCCGCCTGTGGTGAGAATGTCGTCCACAACCATCACCCGATCACCAGGTTCGAAGTAGTCGACCCGCCGGAACGCGCGCGCCAGGCTTCCGCCATCGGCCCGCTCAGCATAGGCGGCTCGAACCCCGAGCTGGCGGGCGATCTCGGCGGCAATCAGAATCCCCCCGGTCGTGGGTCCGGCAACGACATCGATCCGGGTCCCACCAAGCTTTTCGATCATTGCCGAGCAGACGTCCTGCAACACGGCTGGCTTTCGCAGCAGGTGAAACTTCTCAACGTACCGATCACTATGCTTGCCGGAGGAGAGCAGGAAGTGACCCTCGGTCAGCGCCCCACACTCTTCCAGCGTCCGTTCCAGTTCGAAACCCACTACCGTCCCCCTGTACTGTCGCTTCGATCCTCAACCTCGATCAGTAGGAAATCTGCACGCGCTGCCGGTAGAGCCCGAGTGGCTGAATCGAGTAGGCATCGCTGGACCGTGCAGTTGCCCCGACGACCGCCTTGGCAGTGTCGATCGAGGTAATGCACGGAATCCCCTTCTCCACCGCAGCCCGGCGAATCTGGAACCCGTCCAGCACTTCACGTTGAGCCGGGCCCGGCGTATTGATGACCGCGTCTACGGTTCCCTGCAGAATCACATCCAGCATATCCGGGGAGCCGTGGCCGATTCGCTTGGTCACCATCTGGACCGGCATCCCGTTGCGCTCGATCATTCCCGCGGTTCCTTCGGTCGCGTAAATGCCACACCCCATCGTCGCCAGCAGTTCGAGCATCTCCACCGCGTCCGGCTTGTCCTCGTCGGCGATACTGATCAATACCGACCCCTGCCTCGGGAATGACAGATTGGCCGCCAGCAGGCTCTTGTACAGCGCCGATGGGAAATCCCGATCGATCCCCATCGCCTCACCGGTCGATTTCATCTCCGGCCCGAGGTGAACTTCTACTCCCCGGAGCTTGGCCATCGAGAACACGGGCGCCTTGACGGCAACCAGTGGCTGACGGGGCCAGAGTCCCGGCTCATAACCCTGCTCGCGGATACTCTTGCCGAGCATCGCATTCGTGGCGATCTTCACCATCGGGACGCCCGTCGCCTTGCTGAGAAATGGCACGGTCCGGCTGGCTCGCGGGTTGACTTCCAGAACATAGATCCGGCCGCCATGAATCACGTACTGAATGTTGATGAGTCCGACTGCCTTGAGTCCAGAGGCGATCCGGGTGGTGTATTCGACCATTCGATCGACTTCGCTCGGATAGAGGTTCAGCCCCGGATAGACCGCATAACTGTCCCCCGAGTGAACCCCGGCCCGCTCGATGTGCTCCATAACGCCAGGGATCAGCACTTCCTCACCGTCGCAGATCGCGTCGACTTCGATCTCTTTGCCATACATGTACTTGTCGATCAGGATCGGGTGGCGGGTGTCGAAGGAGACCGCGTACTCCAGGTAACGCGCCAGATAGTCCGCTGAGTGAACCACTTCCATCGCCCGTCCACCGAGAACGTAGGAGGGCCGCACCAGAATCGGGTACCCGATCCGGTTGGCGACTTCCAGCGCCTCTCCGAGCGAGGAAACTGCGGCACCTGGAGGCTGTGGAATTCCCAGTCCGGAAAGAAACGCTTCGAACCGCTTGCGATCTTCGGCCATATCGATCGCCTCGCGGGCACTTCCGAGAATCGGAGAGTGATGTTGCTCGAGAGGTTCAGCGAGATTGATCGCCGTCTGTCCACCAAACTGGAGAATCGATGGAGTATCCAGGGTACCGTCGGGTTGCTGCGATTCGTTCCGAAGAATCTCCAGCACGCTCTCTTCGTCCAGCGGCTCGAAGTACAGGCGATCCGAGGTATCGAAGTCGGTCGAAACGGTCTCCGGGTTGCTATTCACCATAATCGACTGATAGCCAGCCTCACCGAGGGCCTGGGCTGCCTTCACGCTGGCGTAATCGAACTCGATCCCCTGTCCGATCCGGATTGGTCCGGAACCGACAACCATCGCCTTTCTCCCGGTCAGCGCCGGGGCTTCAGACTCGTATTCATAGGTGCTGTAGAAGTACGGCGTGTAGGCTTCGAACTCCGCCGCGCAGGTATCGACCATCTTGTAGACGGGGAGCATTCCCAGGGATTCACGCCGTGCCCGGATGTCGGCCTCGTCACCACCGTTCAGCGCGGCGATCTGCTTGTCGATGAATCCATTCCGCTTGGCTTCCCAGAGCAGTTCGTCGGTGAGCTCCTGGTTCTGAAGTCGACGCTCCAGTTCAACCAGACCGAGCATCTTCCGGGTAAACCACGGATCGACATTGCTGCGCTCACTGACCTGTTCCGGCGTCCACCCTTGCCGCAATGCGCTGATCAACGCCCATAACCGCAAATCGTTCGGTCTGGTAACGACATCTTCCAGTTTCTCCTGGTTGTCGATCCAGCTCGGATCCTCCCACTGCAGGTCATCCTGGCCAGTCTCCAGCGAGCGAACCGCCTTCTGCAAGGCAGATTCGAAGGAGCGATCAATCGCCATCACCTCGCCGGTCGCCTTCATCTGCGTATTGATGGTGCGGTCAGCCCGGCCGAATTTATCGAACGGCCATCGGGGAATCTTCACGACACAGTAGTCGAGTGCCGGCTCGAAGGCTGCTGTGGTTCGTCGGGTGACCGAGTTCATCAGCTCATCGAGTCGTTTCCCCACCGCGATCTTGGCGGCGACACGGGCAATCGGGTAACCGGTCGCCTTGGATGCCAGCGCCGAGCTCCGGCTCACCCGCGGATTGACCTCGATCACGTAGTACTGCATGGAGTGTGGGTCGAGAGCGTACTGGACGTTGCAACCACCTTCGATACCAAGCGCCCGGATGATCTTCAGCGACGCGGAGCGCAGCATCTGGTACTCACGATCGCTGAGCGTCTGACTCGGCGCTACAACGATGCTGTCGCCGGTGTGAACGCCCATGGGATCGAGGTTTTCCATGTTACAGATCGTGATGCAGGAATCGTTGCGATCCCGCATCACCTCGTACTCGATCTCTTTCCAGCCCACCAGTGACCGCTCCAGCAGGACCTGGTTGATCATGCTGGCGTGCAACCCGCTGGCAACCAGCTGATCGAGTTCTTCCGGCGTATAGGCGACACCGCCACCGGTTCCGCCAAGCGTATAGGCCGGGCGAATAATCAGCGGCAGCGGGACTTCCTGTGCGAACTTCCGGGCTTCCTCAACGGTATGAATGATCGCGCTCTCGATCACCGGCTCGCCGAGCTCGATCAAGAGATCTTTGAAGAGCTCCCGATCTTCAGCTTTCTTGATCGAGTCGATTGGTGTCCCCAGCAATTTGACGTTGTACTCGTCCAGGATGCCCGACTCGGCCAGTTCAACCGCGAGGTTCAGGCCGGTCTGCCCGCCGAGCGTTGGCAGCAGGCCGTCCGGCCGCTCACGAATGATGACCCGCCGCAACACCTCTACCGTGAGTGGTTCGATATACACCGCGTCGGCGTTCTCCTCGTCGGTCATGATCGTTGCCGGGTTGGAATTGACGAGGATCGAGCGAACCCCCTCTTCACGCAGCGCGCGCAGGGCCTGTGTTCCGGCATAGTCGAACTCCGCGGCCTGACCAATGACGATCGGCCCGGACCCGATTACCAGACAGTTCGAGACGCTGGTGAACTCAGAATTGGACAATGCAGACTCCGAATCTCAGTTGCTGGCTGACGTTGACGACTTGTGCTCACGCACCATATGTACGAATCGATCGAACAGGTACTGATTGTCCTGCGGCCCTGGAGAGCCTTCCGGGTGATACTGCACCGAGAAAATCGGCAGCGATTCGTGTTGCAGGCCCTCGACCGAGTTGTCGTTGATGTTCACCTGCGAGACCTGCCACCCCTGGTCGACCGGCACCGTTTCCGCATCGACTTCGAACCCGTGGTTCTGCGACGTTATGTGAACCACCCCGGTCACGACATCCCGTACCGGATGGTTTCCGCCACGGTGTCCGAACTTCAGCTTGCGGGTCGATGCGCCGATCGCCCGGCTCAACAGCTGATGACCGAGGCAGATTCCCATATAGGGGCGTCCCTGGGTAATGATCGACTGTACGGTCGAGACGCCGACCTCCGCCAGCGACGGGTCGCCCGGTCCAGGGGACGTAATCACGGCATCCGCACCGACCTGTTCGATC
Source organism: Sphaerobacteraceae bacterium (assembly GCA_007695115.1). Lineage (GTDB taxonomy): Bacteria > Chloroflexota > Chloroflexia > Thermomicrobiales > Thermomicrobiaceae > SLMJ01. The sequence goes on along the minus strand of REEK01000138.1, from coordinate 12,679 downwards.
TCCTGAGCCGACGTTCCGTATGGAACCACGGTCACCCGTATCCCGCGCCAGTTGAGCGAGCGGATGATGTTCTCTTTCACGCCACAATCGATCAGCACCACGTGCAGGTCGTTCTCGGCAGCCATGTCCCGTCGTTCAGGGGTGGTAACCACCGGCAGCACGTCCTCCTCGTTTGGTGTCCATGCCGCTTTCGCCCGTTCGCGAAGCTCCGCGTCAGACAATCCCGCGCGATCGTTGATGATTACCGCCCGCATTGCCCCCAGCGATCGAATATGCCGGGTCAACGCCCGGGTATCGACACCCGTGAGCGCCGGGATATTGTGCTGCTTGAGATAGGAACCGTAGGTTCCTTCGCTCCGCCAGTTGCTAGGTTCATCGCAATACTCGCGGACAATCATCCCGCTGATCCACGGCTGACGAGATTCCTCATCGCCCTCGCAGGTACCGTAATTCCCGATCAGGGGATACGTCATGCAAACGATCTGTCCATAGAATGATGGATCGGTGGAAACTTCCTGATAGCCTGTCATCGTCGTAGTGAAGACAGCTTCGCCCTCTGCATCCTTCTCAGCCCCGAACGGCTTACCAGGGAAGATCCGGCCATCTTCCAGCACCAGCGCGCCGGAGAGTTGAGGTCTAAAGCTCATACACGATCTCCCCTCCCAGAATGGTCATTGATGCCCGCCCCTGAACTTCCATGCCGAGCATCGGCGTGTTCTTGCTCTTCGATGCGATCGTCTCGGCACTCACGGTCCACTTCGCTTCCGGATCGATGATCGTGACATCGGCAACTGACCCTGGTTTGAGCGTTCCGCCAGCCAGCCCGAAAATGCGTGCCGGGGCGACGGTCAGCTTCTCGACCATCGTACTCAGCGGCAGTCGTCCCTGCCGGACGATCTCGAGTAGCGAGGGAAGTGCAAGCTCCAGACCACTCATCCCGGATGCAGCCTTGCGAAGGTCTTCCGGTTTGTCTTCCGGAGCGTGCGGTGCATGATCGGTTGCCAGAATCTGGAAGGTTCCATCGAGAATCCCTTCCAGCAGTGCATTTGCATCTTCTTCGGTACGAAGTGGCGGGTTGACCTTCGCATTTGGATCGGGCGACGGGCCCGGAACTTCAATATCTGTCCCGACAATCCGACGCCGACCAGCCACCCATTGATCAGTCATGATCAGGTGATGCGGCATCACCTCGGCGGTTACCCGATATCCGGCACGAACAGCATCGCGGACGAGATCTCGCCCTCGCTCGGTGGTGACGTGAAGCACGTGCAGCCAGCCGCCGGTCAACCGGGCCAGTTCGATGTCCCGACCGATGATGATCTCTTCAGCCGCGGCCGTCAGACCCGGCACGCCCAGTTCCTCAGAGACCGGCCCCTCATTGATCGCCCCACCGTTGATCAGCGTCCAGTCCTCGCAATGGACCATGATCGGCAGGTTCAGTTCGAGGGTCAACTCCAGAGCTTCTCGCATCACCTGGCTGCTCTTCGTGCTGTCACCATCATCCGAGAACCCGATGGCACCGGCTGCGGCCATGCCCCGAAGATCGGCCAGTTCGTGTCCCGCTCGTCCGACCGAGATCGTGCCGATCGGATGTATCCGGGTCGGCAGACCAGCGGAGCGGTCGATCACGTCGCGGATTCGTTCCGGAGTATCAAGCGCCGGCTTGGTGTTCGGCATACAGCAGACGGTTGTGAAGCCACCCTGAGCTGCGGAGATCGCGCCGGTTTCCAGAGTCTCCTTGTCGGTGAAACCCGGGTCGCGAAAGTGGACGTGCATGTCGATCAGTCCCGGTGTGACGAGCTTTCCGGCAGCGTCGACCACCTCCTCGGCACGTGAGGCGTCGATATCAGCCTCAATCGCGGACACTTGCCCGTTCTCGAGCAGAACATCCATCACCGCGTCGAGTCCCTGTGATGGATCGACGACTCTGCCGCCACGAATCAGCACTGTGTTGCTCATCAATTCATCTCCTGAAGCCGGACAACAAAAAAGCCTTCGGGTCTGGCCAGAAACCCAAAGGCCGTAATCACTCGCATACTGTGTTGTGGACGGTACCGATGCCCGGTCAAAGAAACCATCCTGTTCGCATCCGCGTGAGCAAGATTTGCCCCCGCCACTCACTTAATCCGGGGAAGTATAGCGCGCCTGTACGTGCAGGTCAATCAGCGACTGCATCCGCCTTATGTCCGCTCAGCATCGAGTCGAGCACTCCCCGCGTGTTCTCCCGGGCGCGCTCACCCACCTCATCGATCGGACCAACGCACGACGGGCAGCCAGACTCACAGGAACAATTGCCGACCAGATCACGACAGGCCTGGAGCAGATCGACATGCAGATCGAACAGCTTTTCGCTGAACCCGACTCCACCTGGAACCAGATCGTAGAGGAAGATTGTCGATCGCCCGGTGTGTGGTGACCGCACTTGCGGGTAGACTCCGATATCTCGCGGATCACACATCAGGTAGATCGGAGTGACATTCCGCAGCAGGTTCGACAGGCCGATGACGGCACCTTCCAGCTCCGGCTCTCGCAGTGAGCCCGTGCTCGATTGCGGTAGAGACATCCAGTAACTGGTGGTGTGCATCTGCTGCTCCGGAAGATGGACCTTACCCCAGCCGACATTCTCATGGGTGTGCAGCTTGATCTTCTTGAACATCGTCACGATCGCCCCGATAAGAACCTCACCGTGGTGGCGTTCTGCGTGAGCCGGGCCGTCAGAGAACTGATCCATCACCTGCACCCGCACAGACAGGCTGGCATCCGTGTAGTAATCGACGTTAACCGGGTGGATGTATGCCTTCTTCTCGTCCCAGTCCAGCCGATCGACGTGATACTGCTGGCCCTCATGGATGTAGATCGCCTCGGTATGCACTAGCATCGGAGCGGCAAAGGTGTCGATCTCGCCAACCACCACCGGCTTGGCCCGATCAGCCTGATTGATGATCACTACATTGTCTCGGGCGGCTGTCCGGAGACTAATCTCTTCGGCCGGATAGGTCTGTTCGGTCCAGAACCAGGTGTCTCCCGAGTGCAGCACCACCTGATGGTCCGCCAGATACTCCAGCAGCTCGGTCGGTTGCTCGCGTCCGAACGTATCGCCATCGCGGAACGGGAGCTCAAACGCCGCACACTTGACGTGATCGAGCAGTACGAGAAGGTTGTCGGGATTGATGAGGCCATGTTCGGGCTTTCGCTCGAAAAAGTAGTCCGGGTTGCTCATGATGAACTGATCCATTGGGGCCGAGGATCCGACCATCACCGAGAGAGACGGGGTATCCCGCCGACCTGCCCGTCCGGCCTGCTGGAGTGAACTGGCAATCGTGCCGGGATAGCCGACCATGACACAGGCATCCAGTGAGCCTATGTCCACGCCCAGCTCCAGCGCATTGGTGGAAACCACCCCGCGTACCGTGCCATCACGAAGCCCGCGCTCGATCTCCCGCCGTTGTCCCGGAAGATACCCGCCTCGATAGCCGCGAACCGCGTTGTTTCCTGCCAGATCGGTCGGCAATGACTCCCGCAGGTAGGTCAGCATCACCTCCGCAGTGGTTCGCGCCCGGGCGAACACGATCGTGTGCACCCCACGCTCCAGCAGAAAGCTGGCGATGCGCCGGGATTCGAGCAGCACCGATCGGCGAATACCCAATTGCTGATTGACTACCGGCGGATTGTAGAAGACGATCTCGCGGCGTCCATGAGGCGCGCCATCCTGATCGACCACCGACACCGTGTCTTCGATCAGACTCTCCGCCAGCTCGCCCGGGTTGGCAATCGTGGCCGAGGCGAAGATGAAGACCGGATCCGAGCCGTAGTGACGGCACACCCGTTTCAGCCGGCGAATCACGTTAGCCATGTGGGAGCCAAACACACCACGATAGCCGTGCATTTCGTCGATCACCACAAACTGCAGATTCTCGAACAGGTTGTGCCAGCGGGTGTGGTGCGGAAGGATGCCGGAGTGCAGCATATCCGGGTTGGTCATCACGATGTGCCCAGCGTGGCGGATGACGCGCCGGATGTTTGCTGGAGTATCACCATCGTAGGTGTGCGTCTTGATATCGATGCCCGCGGCCTCGATCAGACTGTGCAGTGAGGCGTACTGGTCCTGCGCCAGTGCTTTAGTTGGGAAGAGATACAGTGCGCGTGTCGAATCGTCTCCCGCCAGCGCATTCATGACGGGAACGTTGTAGCAGACCGTCTTTCCTGATGCGGTGCCAGTGACCACCGCGGTATGCTCGCCGCGCATGACCTGTCTGATCGATTCGGCCTGATGGGAATACAGTTGCGTGATGCCACGCTTCCGAAGCGCCTCGGCAACTCGCGGATCGAGGTTCTCGGGGAACGGTTCATAGACGGCATCGCGTGCCGGGATCGTTCGCCATTCGACGATGTTTCGGGCGATCTGTGGATCCTGTCGGAACTCCTGGATGACTGCTTCGATGTCCATAGCGATCCCGGCACCTCTTCCGAATCCGAACATACATTCTGATACCGGCAGAGTATACAGCAGCCGGGAGAATCCACGAACCCGCCGATCAGTTCGAGAGCTGAGCCAGCGTTCGTCTGAGAAGCGCAAACGCCCGGCGCCCGACTTCGTCCGCGACATCGTCCAGTGTCGGAGCACCAGCCGCATCGTGAATCGTGGCGGAATGGAACTCGTTGTTGGAGATGTCCTTGATCGCCAGAAACGGCAGATCGTGCATCGACGCGACCTGGGCCAGTGCCGCAGCTTCCATGTCTTCACAGAAGGTTCCATGCAGCGTATGGATATGCTCCAGAAGGCTGGTTTGCTGGGTCCAGGTGTCGGCCGAGGTGAGTGGGCCAGCATGCACTACCGGTGTTTCACTGGTCGTGGCCCAGGGCCAGCGATCGGGTCGCCAGTCCAGCACGGCTGTTCGAGCTGCGGCCAGCAGCGATGGATCGGCTTCGAACGCATCGGCGAACCGCGAAGACTGCTCCGGAGAGATCGCTGCTCCGATCGGCGTCTCCTCGCCACTCGCGGTGATGATCACCGCCCGATGATGAACGTAGCGGGTGCCGATGACCACGTCCCCGGGATTCATGTCGGCTCGATGAGCACCGGCACAACCGTAGTTCAGCACCATCGACGGCTTGAGATCAGCCAGGCACCGCGCCAGAGATGACCCGGCGTTGACCATGCCGATACCGCTCAGCACGAGGTTGATCGGCTGTCCATCCAGCCTCGCGGACCACCGGACCCACGGACCGAGCGGGTGTCGTTCCGGGCTTTCGACCTGATCCAGCGCCTGGCGCATTTCGCTCGGCATCGCCACAACGATCACGGGCGCATTCTGGTGAATAGTCACGATTCTGGCCTCTCATCGATACGTCCGAACGACGTCAGTCGGTTGACCTGCTCCCCAGTATCTGGGAAACTGTGTGCAGGTGCAATTGCACCACAGGACAAATCAATAGTTGACTGTCGAAGTGATAGCTACGCTCGCACGCCTGTGCGAGGAACTCGACAGGGGAACACCGGTGAGAATCCGGGGCTGTGCCGCAACTGTAACGTCGGGCGTTTGATGACCGACGAAGCCAGAATACCTGCGCTATCACGTCCGATACAACTTCGCGCGCACGAAGGGGGACACCGTTGGCACATTTATGCCCACAGTGAACGTACCCGTAGAAAGCTCGCGTATTGCGCGAGTTTTTGTCTGTTTAAGGACGCTGTTACTGCGCAGGAGAGAAGGTTCACTGTGAGACGATTTACGGTTCGTTCGACATTCGTCGTGATCATGTTGCTGATGGCCGCACTGATCGCGATCCCGGCAGCCAGCGCAAATGAACTCAACTCAGAAGCGCTTGATGCCCGAGACTGGCTCATCAGCCAGCAACTCGATGATGGTTCATTCCCTGGTTTCGACGGCGAAGGTGATCCCGGAGCCACCACAGATGCAATCGTTGCTATGGTGGCCGCAGGAGACGCTGACGACGAGATCGAAGCCGCACTTGACTACCTCAATGACGTAGCGGAAGAGTACAGCGCCACTCAGGGCGGAGCGGCCAAGCTACTTCTCGCTTACTCGGCAGCTGGCGTTGACGGTAGTGACATCGTCGATATGATCGTCGACCGGGAAATCGAAGACTCAGTCTATGACGAGCAGATCTTCATCCACGCGACCGCCATTCTGGCGCTGGCCAGCGCCGGGGAAACGATTCCGGAGCCAGCAATCGATTTCCTGCTGGAATCCCAGATCGAGGATGGTAGCTGGGCATTCACCGGAGACACCGACCCCGGTATGGGCGACACCAACACTACCGCTATGGTGATCCAGGCGCTGATTCAGGCCGAAATCGAGAACTCTGGTGTGATCGATACCGCAACTGCCTATCTCGAATCTGCACAGCTCGATGACGGTTCATTCGTCTACGCGATTGATGCCGAGGATCCGCCATTGGGCGACTCCAACTCAACCGCACTCTCGATTCAGGCGATGATCGCGGTCGGTGTTGATGAAGACGACGACCGTATCGTTGCAGCTCACGAAGCCCTGAGTGGTTTTCAGAACGAGTCTGGAGCCCTCGGATACCGGGAAGACATGCCGGACGACAATGCGCTTTCCACGGCGCAGGGGCTCCCGGCAATGCTCAACATCCCGCTGCCGGTCGTTGCCGGCGATGAGGAAGCGGTCGATCAGGTCGAAACCGAAGCCGACGACGAAGCCAGCGAAGACGTTGTCGACAACGACACCTGCGACAACTTCGAGGTCACCGGAGAGTCAATCTGTCACGGATTCGGTGACTACTGGTGGGCCAACGGCGGACTGGCAATATTCGGCTACCCGCTCACCGGCGAATTCGACGGCAGTGATGCTGATGGCAACGACGTCGTTGTTCAGCACTTCGAGCGAGCGAAATTCGTCTATGACGGCGAACAGGTCTGGCACGAAGCGATTGGATATGACGCCATCGACATCTTGCCTCAGACCGAGATCCTCGATCCGGTCGGACCGTGTGAGCAGCCAGATGGTGCCGATTACGCCGTCTGTGGCGCGTTCCTGACCTACTGGAACGAGTTCGGTGGCGAAGACATTCTGGGCATGCCGATCACCGACCAGTTCGGTTCCGACGGGATGGCTGTTCAGATGTTCGAATACGCCCGGTTCGAGTATCACCCGGATGAATGGCCGGAACGATACGACGTGCTTCTGGGCCGCATCGGCGCAGAAGTTCTGGAACACGGCGAGGAGTAACCATTGCACCGGATGCGGTTCCTGCTTCCGTTCACAGCCATCGCTCTGGCCGCGATTCTCATCGCCGGCTGGCCGATGCTGGACGAGGCAGGCACCGCCCGGTCCGCCAGCGAAGACACCCACGCCGGAATGGTTATCTCGTTCGGGGACGACACCACCGATTTCGTGCTCTTCGAACTCGACCCGTCCGAGACAATCACCGCGATGGAACTGCTGCTTGAAAGCGACTACGACCTGGAGATCGCACCGTTTGGTGGTCTTGGTGAGGCGATCTGCTCGATCGACGACACCGGATGCCCTGGTTCGGACTGCTTCTGTGAGTCGTTCTCGAGTCCAGCCTACTACTGGCAGTTCTTCAAGTGGGATGGTCAGCAGTGGGTTCCTCAGCACCAGGGCGCCAGCCAGCACGAAATGGAACCGGGGCAGATTCTGGCCTGGGCCTGGACTGCCGGTGACCCGGAGCTTCCCGAGGTCAGCTTCGAAGATTTCACGGCTCCAGCCTCAGTCGACGGAGCCGAAGAACCCACCCCTGTGCCTACCGAGATCATCCTCTCCCCTGACGCGACCGTAGTAGCCGACGATCTGGATGATGATGCGTCTGCAGATGATCAGGAATCTTCTGGATCCGGTCTGCAGTGTCTCCAGTTCATCTCTATTCTTGCGATCGGGACGGGAGTCCTCGGATTTGTCGGGAAGCGCCGCTACGGGACACGAGTCGCACCATGAGCCAGCGATATTCAGCGCCAGCCTGGCTGTTGTGGGTAATCGCCGTTGCCTTCATCGTTTTGACGACGCGGAACCCCGTGTATCTCGGACTGGTACTGATCTCGACCACCACCGTCTACCTGACGCTCGAGCAGCGTTCTGCGATCGCAATGGCATGGAGCACGGTGTTGCGAATCGGCGTCGTCATCGCGTTCATCAGTGTCCTCTTCAACGTCCTGACAGTGCACATTGGTGACATTCAGTTCGCCAGACTCCCGGACTCGTGGCCAATCGTCGGCGGTCCGCTCACCCTCAATGCAGCGGTCTACGGGCTCATCTCTGGACTTGCCTTACTCTGCTTGCTGATGATCGCAGCAACACTGAGCACCGCAGTGGATCGCAGTGCGCTGGTTCGGCTAATTCCGCAATCACTGGGCACGATCGCAATTGCCGGAACCGCAGCGCTGAGCATGTTCCCTCAAACGATCGCCGCGATAGCCCAGGTTCGGGAAGCCCATCGAGCCCGTGGGCTACAGCTACGCTCCCCGCAGGATGTTCGTCGTCTGATCATTCCGGTGATGAACCTCGGACTGGAGCGAGCCTTCGGACTGGCCGAGACGATGGAGAGTCGTGGCTTCGGGAACCGACAGACCGGATTGCGAATCCCGGCCTGGGTCAGTCTCACCAGCCTGATGATCTTGACTGGTGGCGTTGTGATGGTCGGGATCGGGTTCCCGGGTATCGGATTGGTGGCGATCGTCGCCGCAATCGGGCTCTTCGCCGTTGCCGCTCGAGTATTTCGGCTCAAGCCAGTGGCCCGATATCGGCGGTCTTCGCTCAATCGCAACGACATCCCACTCCTGGCTGCGGCAGCGCTAATGATTGGCCTGACCAGCCTCGAACTCGCGCTGGGAAGCCCAACCCTGACCTACTCGACGTATCCCGTGATGGAGTTCCCTGTACTGGGCATTGAGATGATCGTCGCCTGCGTCCTCGCAGCGATTCCAGCCCGCTCCTGGCTCCGCATGAGTCATCCGGAGCCGGCCCATGCTTAGTATCCAGAACCTGTCATTCCAGCATCATGCAGCCAGTCATCCGGCACTTCGCAACATCTCGATGACGGTCGAACCCGGAATGTTCGTCGGCGTCGTCGGTCCATCAGGTTCCGGTAAATCGACATTGCTGCGCGCGCTCAACGGGCTTGTTCCGCACTTTCATGGTGGCAAGCTCGGTGGATCGGTCAGTGTTGATGGGCAAGACACCCGCCGGGTAGATACGGCAGAACTAAGCCAGATCGTCGGGTTCGTTTCGCAGGAGCCAGAAGCCCAGACCGTTTTCGACACGGTGGTCGATGAGATCGCCTTCGGGCCGGAAAACCTCGGACTGAGCCAGCGAGAAATCGAGCAGCGAGTCACCAACGCACTGCGGACACTGAAGATCGTCCATCTCGGTAAACGTGATATCTCAACGCTGTCCGGTGGCGAGCGGCAACGCGTGGTGATCGCCGCCACATTGGCCATGGGCTCACGACTCCTCGTGCTGGATGAGCCGCTGTCTCAGCTCGATCCATGGGCAGCACGGGATCTGCTGGAAACGCTCGACGAACTGAGGCGCAGCGATCGAGTTGCAGTCATCGTCGCGGAACACCGTATCGATCAATTGCTGCCTCACTGCACGCACGTTCTCGAACTGGCGACCGGGGAGTCCAGCTTCGGATTGCAATCGCGCCCGGCGGCCGTCTACACACTGCAACACAAGCCAGCGCTTGCCAGGCTGGCGCAAATCGTCAATTGGCCGGAGATCCCGGCAACGATCGACGATGCCCGGTCAATGGTCCAGCGCAATGGCCCAACCATCACTCCGGCAATTCGAGATGTCAGCGTGGCGGGAATCGTCAGGCTGGAGGCTCACGGGGCCACCGTTCAACAGAGCGACCGGCATACTATCGCAGACATCGACCTGACCGTTCCCTCGGGAACGATCCAGGCAATTGTCGGCCCGAACGGCGCTGGAAAGACGACCATTCTCCGCCTGCTTGCCGGTCTTCAGCGCCCGGATCGCGGCATCGTACGGTACGAGGGAGCTCCCGTTCACGAACTGTCCGGCACACTCCGGCAGCGATCGATCGGATATGTGCCCCAGTACCCTGCTTCGCTGTTTATCGGAGAGACAGTTCGGGAAGAGATCGACATTGCACTAGAGCAGGCAACCACTGGTCGGACGACAACCGAAGTACTCGAAGCATTCAGTCTTACCGAGCTCGCTGAACGTTTCTCGTGGGACATCAGCGGGGGCGAACGTCAACGTCTGGCGATCGCCATCGCGGTGGCTGCCGAACCGAGCGTGTTGCTACTCGACGAACCGACCCGCGGGATGGATGCGACGGCCCGGCAATCTCTCTACACGATGCTGGACCGACTGAAACGCACTGGAATAGCGATCTTCATCGCGACTCATGACATGGACCTCGTTTGCACCACGGCCGACCACGTCATCCGGCTCGATAATGGGCGGATTTCCTCGAAGGGGACTGTCTCCGACATCATTGGCCATGATCCCGTGCTTCAGACAGACGTCGCGCGGGTCTTCGGATCATCGTTCCTGACATGCGATCAGGTGGAAGCCGCTGCGCAGGAATCAACTACCTCAACGAATCGGCATCCAGTAATGTCACCGAATTCCGTGCTTAAGGCGCGCGTCTGACCGCTGTTGCGCACAATGGTTGACTCAACTATACTCATTCACATTATCAGCTCTCCGCTCTGCAACCACGGGCGAAACACCTATCCGCAAGCGGAAACACCGAACGGACTCCCATGAAACTGATCATCGCGGTCATTCAGGACGAAGACGCCGAGAATCTTCTCTCGGCGCTAATTGCCGAAAACTTCCGGGTGACGCAGGTCAGCACCACGGGAAGTCTGCTTCGGACCGGAAACACGAGTCTGCTGATTGGTGTGGCAGATGATCAGGTTCCAGATGTATTCCGGATTATCGGTTCGGTCTGTCATCGACGAACACAGGTCGCAGTCCCGTATTCGCCAGCGCTCGAGCCTGGTCTCATGTACCTGGCCGAGAATCTCGAAGTCGAAGTCGGCGGAGCAATCATCTTCGTCCTCAATGTCGGGCGGTTCGAACGGATCTACGCTCATCAGGTCGAGTAGCATCCACGACTGCGCCAACAACCCGATCAAACCCGCACTACTGTTGCGCAGAACGAGTACTCCCGATAGAATATAAAAGTAGAACATATTTTCTACTTGAGTAGCTGAACACAGTCACACACAACGTCAGGGAGTGAGGCCGATCCACATGGATGACCGATCCAAAGCAATTGATACAGCGATGGCCCAGATCGAACGGCAGTTCGGCAAAGGTTCGATCATGCGAATGGGCGACGGGGCCGGGCAGGTCCATATCGACTCGATTCCGACCGGTTCGGTCGCACTCGATCTAGCCCTTGGTGTCGGCGGAATTCCACGCGGCCGGATCACAGAAATTTACGGTCCGGAATCCAGCGGGAAAACAACGCTGGCACAGCACATCATCGCCGAGGCTCAGAAGCTCGGGGGAATTGCTGCGCTGGTCGACGCTGAGCACGCGTTTGATCCTCTGTATGCCGAACGGTGTGGCATCAACCTGCAGGATCTCCTGATCTCTCAGCCGGACACGGGCGAACAGGCGCTGGAGATTGCCGAAACGCTCGTCCGCAGTGGCGGCGTTGACGTTGTGGTGGTCGACTCGGTCGCCGCACTGGTGCCACGGGCCGAGATCGACGGTGATATGGGCGATGCCCATGTCGGTCTGCAAGCCCGCCTGATGAGTCAGGCACTGCGTAAGCTGACCGGAGCAATCAGCCGCTCGAAGACCTCGGTGGTGTTCATCAACCAGCTCCGGATGAAGATCGGGGTGATGTTCGGCAACCCGGAAACCACTACCGGCGGTCAGGCACTGAAGTTCTACTCCTCGGTTCGGCTCGATATCCGCCGGATCGAAGCGATCAAGTCCGGGCAGGACACCATCGGGATGCGTGCCCGCGTCAAAGTGGTCAAGAACAAAGTCGCACCTCCATTCCGGCAGGCCGAGTTCGACATCATGTACAACGAGGGAATCTCTGCAGTTGGCAGCATACTGGACGTTGGCGTCGATCTGGGGGTCGTCCGCAAGAGCGGAGCCTGGTACTACCTCGAGGAAGAGCGGCTCGGACAGGGTCGTGAGAACGCCAAGGAATTCCTCAAGGCGAACCAGGACATCATGCTGGACATTCAGAAGCGCATCAAGCAGCTCTCCCCAGAGCTGAACAACAATCTTGAATACGCCAGCTCTGACTCCAGCAAAGACGCTGTTGATGAGGCTGCAGCGGAAACCAGCGACTGACGCTCCCGAGCCTCTCACGGGCGGCACGATGAATCCCCGTAGACCGAACCCCGGCCGATTGGCCGGGGTTTCTTCATGCATCTCGAAAAGCTCTGGTATTGACTGAAGCAACGTTGTCACGGTCTAACCTGGTACTGGACTCATCTGCAGACGCTCTGACAGCCTCATCGATCAATCAGTGGAGCCTGCACTGAACGGAGCCGAACGGGTCGACCGCCTGCCGGCGGCAGCCAATCAAAACTACTCGGGATTCATACAGACGTCTGTTCACCAGCACACACAAAGGCGGGCCAGCGAATTCTGGGCCCCCGGGGGGGGTTGATTGTTGTGCGGGGCGCAGGGCGACTGGAATACGGGCGGGGGGTTTTTTAGGAGGGCCC
>REEK01000134.1 GCA_007695115.1 Sphaerobacteraceae bacterium | reverse complement strand
CGAACGCCTCGAGCAGTTCGGGGACGTCCGGGACCTCGGATCACTCTTCTTGATGGATACGGACTACGCCGAGGATACCGTCCTTCTCCGGGACGACCTCGAACCCGACAACTACTCAGCACTACTGCAGGAAATGCGGGAGGCTCGGCCGTCGCTAGATGCCGCAATGCTCCCCGGAGAACCGGCGCGCGTATCGGTCGATGCGCACATCGAGCCAGACATCCGGGACGATGACGAAGAGGTCGAATCTGATGATCGCGAGGTACAGGTCTGGGTCACATTCATCGACGATGAAGGCTATAAACATCGAATCTCGATGGGGTCGCTGCATCCCGATGATGGCACCGTCGAGCTCGCCATCGACCTGGTTGATGACCTCGGCAATGGAACGTTGACCCGACCACAGTATCCACTCGGTATCGCTGCAATCGAGTTCAGCACCCTGGGCCCGGAGGGCGGTGAAAACCGTGGAGTGATCGAGCTCTCCAACTGGCAGGTCTCCGAGAGCATGGATCAAGACGACTGGCAACCAGTACCTGCCGAGGAAATCTCCGGCATCGACTGGCAAGCATCCACGCACGTATTCACCGGGAGTACCTGGGCCGAAATGGCGATTGAGGACACAGGAGAGTCCACGTCTGTTCGCTACGAGGCTGGAGCAACAAGTCAGGTTTCGATTCGTACCGCAACAATGCGAATCGCCGCACCCTTGCCGGAGGTGCCGGATGGGGTGCCAGTTCTGATCAGCCGACCGCTCCAGGAACTCGCTGATTACCAGGTTGGTGGGACAGTTCTGGTCCCGGTCGGCTCCTTCGCGTTCGAAGGGGTGGTCATAGGCGTCGTCGATGCTTTCCCGGGCACCAACGCCCACGGCGTGTCGGCGATTATCGCTGATCTTCCGACCGTGGTTGCCCTCAACGAGCGGCCCGCTCAGTCAACGTTCGGCCCAACCGAGCGCTGGATCGGGCTCAACGGCGGCGATGTCAATGAGCTGGTGGATACCCTGCAGACGCAGCCTTATCGGTCTCGCCGGGTGCAATCCAGTGAACAGATGGCTGCCGAGCTCCAGCAGGACCCAGTCGCACTGGGAACCCTTGGTGCGCTCGCGCTCGGCTTCGTTGCGGCAACGGCGGTTGCCGGTGCCGGAATCATGGCGAGCTCGGCCGGATCAGCCCGACAGCGAATGAGCGAGTTCCTGCTGATGCGGGCAATCGGCCTGTCACCCCGTCAACTCACCGGATGGCTCTTCCTGGAGAACAGCCTGTTGATCATCCTCGGGGTCGTCGGGGGGACGCTGCTCGGATTGTTGCTCGGCTGGCTGGTACTACCATTGATCTCGCTCACCCAGACGGCCGCGCAGGTCTTCCCCGGAGTCCAGATCGTGATTCCCTGGGAAATGATCGGCCTGCTCCAGCTGGCAGGCATCGCACTGCTCATTGTTCTGACGATCACGCTTGGAATCGTTGTACGGCGAAGCGGGCTCGGTGAGTCACTTCGCGTCAGAGACGACTAGACGGAGGAACCAGTTGGCACAGACCAGTTCAACATCCACACCGGGATACCGTGGCCAGGCTCGTCAACCCCGGATCATCTGCGATAACCTGGTCAAGATCTACAAGATCGCTGACCTCGAGGTGGTCGCCCTGCAGGGGCTCGACCTCGCCGTGGATCCTGGCGAGATGATCGCCATCGTCGGGGCATCCGGGAGTGGCAAATCGACCCTCCTGAACATTCTTGGCGGGCTCGACGTTCCCTCGGCCGGGCGAATCGAAGTCGCCGGCTACGATCTGCTGAACATGACCGAGAGTGATCGCGTCCAGTACCGCAGTGAGGTGATCGGCTTCATCTGGCAGCAGACAGCACGTAATCTGCTGCCGTACCTCAGCGCCCGTGAGAACGTGGAGCTTCCGATGACGCTCGCCGGAGCCCCCGGGTTTGCCAGCCAGGCCTATGCCGAAGAGCTGCTGCAGCTCGTAGGGCTCGGTGAACGCATGGATCACAAGCCAACCCAGCTCTCCGGTGGTGAGCAGCAGCGGGTGGCGATCGCCGTGTCACTGGCCAACGGCCCGAGTGTCATCCTGGCCGATGAACCGACCGGTGAGCTGGATACCGCGACGTCGGGTGAGATCTTCGACATTTTCCAGAACATTCAGACGTCACTTGACGTAACGATCGTGATCGTTACCCATGACGTCGAAGTCTCGGACAAAGTCCACCGCACCGTCTCGATTCGGGATGGGCGGGTGAGTAGCGAGACGCTCCGCTTCGAGGATCTCGATGGCGAAGGTGACGGCATGCTCAAGGCCGAAGAGTTCGCCGTTCTCGACAAGGCAGGACGCCTGCAGATTCCATCCGAGTTCATCGAAGAACTCCAGCTGGAACGGCGTGTCCGCCTGAAGCTGGATCCAGATCGCGTCAACGTCTTTCCGGATGATTCCGACCGGAAACGGGACAGGGAGTAACCATGCAGCATTCAGTCGAAGTCACCACACCGGCCCGCCAGTCCCGTGGATTCTCTCCGACACTGGTGCAGACGACGAATCTCGTCCGGGAATACCCGTCTGGAGGCGGGGTGCTTACCGCGGTGAGTGATCTCTCGATCGAGATCCCCGAACGCCGTCTGGTCTGCATAAAGGGACGATCCGGATCCGGGAAGACGACGCTGCTCAATCTGATCGGCGGACTCGATCGCCCGACATCCGGCGGTATCTGGCTGGATGGCGACTGGATCTCGGAACTGGATGAAGCCGACCTGGTCCGGGTACGCCGGGACAAGATCGGCTTCGTCTTTCAGACGTTCGGGCTGATACCGATTCTTACCGCCACTGAAAACGTCGAAGTCCCCCTCCGGCTCGCCAACACTCCGGTCGATGAGCGCGCAGAGCGCGTTGAGGATGTTCTGGGGCTGGTTGGACTGGGGGAACGGGCCAAACATCGTCCACACGAACTCTCAGGCGGTGAGCAGCAGCGGGTGGCGATCGCCCGGGCGCTGGCCAATCATCCGAAACTGCTGATCGCTGACGAACCGACGGGGCAACTCGATCTGCGCACCGGTCGCACAATCATGCAGCTCCTCGTCCGACTCGTCCGGGAGACCGGGTTGAGCGCCGTCGTAGCAACCCATGATCCGACACTCATCGACCTGGCTGACCGGGTGATCGAGCTTCGTGATGGACAACTCGTCGCAGATTCCGATAGCGACAACGGCTGATACCGGTTTGATGACCGACCAGAACGGGCAGGCGCCGAACAATGGCTGACCACGGCGAGAAGGATTCGAACGGAATCAGACGGGTGACCGCGCTGATCGGCGCGCCGCTGCGACGTCGCATGGGCAGCGATCGCGTGATGGCGTCCACCTTCATGATGGTAATTCTCATCACCGCGGCAGCGGTCGCTGCGATTCCGATCATTCTTAATCGTGTTGGTGATCGCGGCCTGTTCGAGACGCTGGAGTCAGCGATGGTCATCCAGCGAGGGATAAACGTCGAGCTGGAAGCCTCGCTCCCCAGAGATGGCGACGCCCCGCTGGAACTGGTGACCGAACGTGGCCACAACTACCGGGACGAATTGCCAGACTCGCTACAGACGATTATTTCAGATACCCAGTGGACGGTAGACTCACCCCGCCATAACCAGCTCCTCGATGAACTGACCGTGGCAACCGGCGGATTCCAGCAATATTTCCAGTTTCGCTACCAGAGTGGGCTGGAAGATCAGATAACCCTGACCGATGGGAGAGAGCCGGAACCACGCGGCACGATCGAGCTCTCCGAAATAACTGACCTCCCGGACGACGTGGAGGATGGCGCGATTCCCGCCTACGAAGTCAAGATCGGGCAGGGAACCGCCGACATTCTGGAGTTAGAACTCGGCGACACGCTCGCGCTCTTGCCTGACAGCAACGACCTGCTCAATCGAGGCGCGCACCGCGGTTATTTCGAAGCCTATTTCGCGGTGGAGATCGTCGGCATTTTCGAACCAGCCGATCCCGACGACGATTTCTGGTACTTCGATCAGCGAACCTTTGAAACCGATGTGTTTACCGACCCGGACCAGACGATCTACTACTCGATGGGGATTCCGGCCGAATCGGTCCTCGAAGAGCTTCAAGCGATGAACGACCCGGGCAACTGGCGTTACAGCTGGCGATATTTCGTCGATCCAGACACCGTGGAGATGGCCGGGTCAACCAGAACCGGAGCAGACCTTCGAGCGATCAGCCAGAACCTTGGCCCATATGAAGAGCTTGTGGATCTTCCGCCAGCCTCGGCGGCCCGTCAGATGAGCATTCGATCTCTGCTGCCGACGCTACTTACCGGTGCCGAGCGACAATTTGCGCTCACGACCGCTGTGCTCTCGCTGGTTATCGCCGGCATCGTCACGATCGGGGTGGCGCTGTCAGGCCTGCTTGGAGCACTGGTGGCCAGTCGTCGGACGCCGGAGATTGCCCTGTTGAGAAGCCGTGGCGCATCTCCAAGGCAGTTGAACCTGACGCAATTGACCGAAGGTGCGTTGCTGGCGATACCAGCGGCGATCATCGGTATCGTGGTCGCGGCGCTGATTACCGCCGACAGGCCGGTTCTCGACTCATTCATCGCGGCGCTAGCCGTCAGCATCGTCGGCGTGCTGGCACTCTGGCTTCTGACCCGGCGGATCTGGACCGTTGATCTCGGCAATCTGATGGGACGTCGTGCCGATGTCCCGGCGGGATCATCGCAGCGGCGAGTCGTCGCCGAACTGGTGATCGTCGGGCTGGCGATCGCCGGAATCGTCCTGCTTCGACAGCGCGGCGTGACGACGACCGCTGATCAACAGGGGGTCGATCCGTTCGTGGCCGCCGTTCCAGTACTGGCAGGTCTCGCCACCGGTATCATCACCGTTCGGGTATTTCCGTGGATGCTGCGGCAGCTCGCCAGAGTCGCCGGACGACGGACAGACATCGTTCCGTTTCTTGGCCTGAGACGCATCGCCGAGCCGTCACTGGGGAGACATCTCCCGCTGGTGGTCATGATTCTGGCGCTCGGCGTCGCCGTATTTGCCGGCGCAATCTGGTACTCGATCGAAACACCAGAGACGATCCCGATCGAAGAACTGTCCGTCGAGGAAGCGGAAGCGCTGACCAGCACGCGGGCCGGAGTCAATGAAGCGTTCCAGGAAGGAATCACGCAGGGGTTCTGGCTGACGATCTTCATGGCTGGGCTGTACGCCGCGCTGGCCGTCGTCTGCGCGCTGGCGCTCACCGCCGATGAACGGCGAAGGGATGTCGGCTACCTCCGGACCATGGGCGCATCGCGAGATCAGGCGCTGGGACTGACGCTCATCGAACAGATTCCGTCTGCCCTGCTCGCCGGAATTATCGGGGTTGGCTTCGGTGGATTGCTGACCTGGTTGATCGCCCCGGGGCTGGATATCGCCAGCCTCTATCCGCCTGAAGAACAGGTGGTGATCGGTATCAACTGGCTGCTGGCGATCGGCCAGGCATTCGGTTTGATTGTCGTCGCCGTCGGAGCGGCGTTCGTCTTCGCATGGATCGCCCGCAGAAGCGATCTGACAGACGTCCTGCGCGCCGGAGAATAGCGCAGGAGTCTCCCGCTTCAGTGATGCCAGCGGTTCTGCCCGCGGGGAGTTACCGCTCGGCACGCTCCGCAGCGCCAACATCCCACGGCTTGGGAATGTGGATCAACATCGACAGCAGCAAGGCGGCGCCGGAGATCGCCAGCGGCACCAGAAAGGCGTCGCTGAAGTTCGCTCCATCACCGCTATGCAGCACGTTCAACGCATTTGACGACGACGCACGAAAGTCGATCACCGTGGTAATCAGCGTCGCCCCGAACGCCCCACCGAGGAAGAACGTCATATGGAAGATACTGACGCCCAGTCCGGTGCGCGCCGTCGGAAGCACCAGTGAAACACTGTTGATCATCGGCGAGTTGGCCAGTCCCATTCCGAGGCCGGTCAGCACCAGAATCAGGGTCACCGTCAGCGCCGAGCCACCGACACCGAAGCTGCCCATCAGCAACATCGCAATGAACGAGATAAGGATCCCCGCCCGGAGAGGGAGCAATGCGCCGATGCGATCGGTCAACCTCCCGGCAATCGGTCCAACGATGCTTAGCATGACAGCGCTCGGGAGCATCACCAGGCCGATCCGGGCCGAGCTGATCTCATTCACACTATCCAGCAACAATGGAACGGTCACCAGCGTGCCCATGTGCGTCAGCAGCATCGCAAACCCGATGAACACCAACATCCGGTAATTCCCGTTTGCCAGCAGATCTCCAGGGATGAAGGGATCCTTCGCGGTACGGATCCGGTAGTTGAGCAGAAAGCCCGACGCTATCGCCACAAGAATCGGCACGATGACCCATGGTGATGCAAATCCGAAGCTTTCCAGGTTGGTGATACCGATCAGCAGTCCAGCGATCATGGCGCCGAGAAAGAACCCGCCAGCCAGATCGAGCGTGGCGTCTTCATCCGGATCACCTTCTGGCATGAGCCGTCGAGCCATCGGCAACGTCAGGATCAGCAACGATCCGAAGAGAAACAATCCACGCCAGGATACGACCTCGGTGATCGCGCCACCGAGTGACGGGCCAACTGCGGAGCCGATCCCCACCATGGCCGCGGTGATACCAGTCGCAGCGCCACGACGCTCGGCAGGAATCGCTCGAAAGACAGCTGCAGTCCCCAGAGCGGGGATCGCCGCAGTACCGGCCGCCTGAATAATTCGCGCAACGATCAGCAGCTCATAGGTTGGAGCAAACATGCAGGCGAGCGAACCGAGCGAGAAGATGGTCACGCCGATCATGAACATCCGGCGCAGACCGTAGATATCCGCCAGACGTCCATAGAACGGAGTACCGATACCGAAGACCAGTGAGTACGAGGTAACAACCCAGCCGAGGCCGCCCGGAGTGACATCGAACTCGCGGCCAATCGACGGCAACGCTACATTGAACATGTTGGTATTCAGAACGGAGATGAAGACACAGCCAGCAACGAAAAAGACTATCCAGCGTTCATAGGAACCGTCGCTCGACGACGCCTCTGTTCCCGAAGCCGTTCCTGAACCGGATGCCAAACCGCTGCTCCGCTCCCGCTATCGTAGTCCCTCACCACTGCCGTCAGGTCCTTGTATCTGGCAACACCGGAGATGGTGAGGTGCCATCGTCCGGTATGTCTAACGACAGAAACAACGTGGCAATTCCCCATTCTGCGCTGCCGCGCCATGCAGGACCATAGCACGGACTGGCAACGATAGCAGGAATAATCCATAACCCTCGCACGGACTGATTTGCATGGATATACTAGAATGCTGACAGAACCTGGGAATACAAATCCAGATATCAGTCACGAGGTTGAGCAACAAGTATGAGGAGGCAGAGCCATCGATATCCAGGAACAGGTGAAACTCGCTATTCAGAACTACGAGGGGCTGGAGGCAGCGACGCCAAACCCCGATGATCCGGAAAAGTTCACCGGTATCGAAACTCCAGACCGCCTCGCGTTCGCATTCGGCTGGATTGCGGCAAACGTCGTCATTCAGCGTCGATACCGCAGGTGCGGCATCGATGCCCTGCCGATTTACCATCCGGAGACCGGCTGGGATCGCTTCCTGCTGACTCGTCGGGTGACGTCGCAGGAGTTCAAGGATGAACCCGCTAACTCCTACGGAATGATCATGCTCGATGGGGAAGATGCCCCGCGACTGACCACGCCTGGCGGCAAGACGATCCTTTCCATGGGCCAGGGAATGCGGGAAGACCCGATTTCCACCCTGAAGCAGATGCTGAAGCGCATCCCACGGGAGGAAATGCCGGACGGCAAGCATGGCGGCCGCTGGAAGCAGCGACGCAAGGTCTACCCGCGGCTCTTCCGCGCCGTCACCGAAACACTGGTGGCGAATCCGGGAACCGTTGCCGCTCGTGAGATCTTCGTGGACGACCGCCCGATCGACGGCGCCTACCATCCGCTGTACCTGCACGGTGCGGCGCTGGAGCCGAAGATCCTCTACGACTGGATGATGGTGCAGCTCGGTCGATGGGCCGTCTTCTTCCGGACGCACGGTGGACAGACGATCTACGAGACGGAGCGACGCACCTGGTCGACCGTCAAGAAGCAGATCGCCGACGAAGAGTCTTATGAAGTCATCAAACGGCGACTGGAAGGCTTCCTTCGCCTCAAGCCAGAAGTGCTCGAGGACGAGAAGAAGAAGGTCAGTACGGCCCGGGCCAAGCGAAAGCGCGGCAAGAAGTCGGAAGACGAGTCCGAATCAGCGGATGACCAGACCACCGAGAAACTGGTCAACACCGATGATGAGGTTGCGGTGTCCGAGCAGCCCGCCGCTGACAACCGTGAAGACACCGAAGTCAAGAATGGATAACCCTCCGGGGTTCACATTCTGGCCACAAGGGTCTACACTGCCGAGAGTAACGAACATTCGGGGATGGCACCGTCCATCCCCGGAAACCTGGCCAATTCAGGATGTTGTGATGTGCCAGCGTAGCAACGCCCGGCAACTCAATACCGCATATGGGATGTTGCGCGATCACCTGATCGCGTCCACTCCCGCCGTTCCTGTTATTCCCCCTCCCAGCCCCGTCCCTACGGGCGGCCCCCGAGTTGCTTCATCCGGGTCAAGATGAACCCATAGCACGGTTCCCGACACGATCGCCTGGATGAAGCGGATGCCAACTGGCATCCGTTCGATGCATTCGGGAGGTCGCCTCGCTGATGAGATCAGAAACCAGAAACGGAATAAACTCAGATGGGAGACGGGACCAACCATGGTATCCACAGATCACTCGACGCAGGCCAGCAATGCGCTGAACGGAAAGACCCTCGCGTTCGTCGGCTGCGGCGTGATGGCGGAAGCGATCATCTCGATTCTTCTGGAACGCGGGATCGTAACCCGAGGCCAGATTCGCGGCTCTGAGCCGATCGACACCCGCCGGAACGAGCTCGAAGCAAGCCTCTGTATCGACCTGACCCACGACAACGCCGAGGCGATCAAAGAAAGCGACATCGTTCTCTTGACGATCAAACCGCAGTCGCTGGAGATGGTGATGCAGCAACTCTCGGGCAAGCTGCAGCCGCATCAGGTGGTCGTCTCGATCATCCCGGGCGCAACGATCGAACGGATGACGACCGGTCTACAGCACGACCGCATCGTCCGATCGATGCCGAATACACCGTCGCAGATCGGGAGTGGGGTTACCGCATGGATTCCATCGTCGAGCGTCGATGAGGAGTCGCGTGAAGCGGTAGCCACGATCCTGGGAACGATGGGGACCGCGGTGCAGCTTGATTCCGAATCAGCCATCGACATGGCAACGGCGATCTCGGGGTCGGGACCGGCCTACGTCTTTCTGATGCTCGAAGCGATGACCGACGCCGGGGTGCATCTCGGCTTCCCGAGACCGGTGGCGCAGCAACTCGTCGAAGAGACGATGCTCGGTGCGATTCTCTATGCCCGGCAATCCGGAAAACACCCGGCCGAGTTGCGGAACATGGTCACCACACCGGGTGGCACAACCGCATCTGCGTTGAAAACACTGGAGCAAGGTGGGTTTCGCACCGTGGTGAACGATGCGATCTGGTCTGCGTTCCACCGGGCGGTGGAACTCGGCATTGTGTCGAAGAACGGAAAGTAAAACCGCGAGCTAGACACCATACTGGAGCCGGATGATCCGGCCAGTATCGGCATCCGCGATAAAGAGTGAGCCGTCCAGCCCGACTTCGAGCGCGGTTGGGCGGCCCAATCCCCTGGCGAGTTCGACCGTCTCGGTCTCATCGACCACCGGGTGTCGAGACATCGCGAAAATCCGGGCATAGTCTGTATCTTCGATCGCGATAATCACATCGCCGAACGAACTCAGCGGCCAGATCTCTTCCTCCATTACGGTAATCGCTCGAACCGCAGCATCGGGCGAGAATGAGGCGATCCAATCTGGCTCTACCCCGTTCCACTCCGAGGAGACCGAGGGGAGCAGCATCACCGTGGGGACGTCATCACTATTGCGTCCAGTAACCAGCAGATCGCCACTGGCAAAACTGACTGGGCCTGGGGTATCGATGACCTCCGTCAGCGATACCAGCGGATCGTCAGACGCAAGAGCTCGAAGCAGGAGCCCATCTTCCTCGACTTCGCCTTCAATACGGGTAAAGACGTCACCACCACTGTTGACCACGGGCTTTCCATGAACGTATGAAGAATTCTGCGACGCGGTTCGATTTGCGTGCAACGCCTCCACCTCATCGAGAACGCCCCGTCCATCCTGATCGTGATACCACCAGATCCGATTGTCTGCGGTCACTAGCACTGAGTCACCACGCGTGACCATACCCTGCGGTTCATTGATCCCATCTGCCCAGACATCGATTGAGTCCGGCAGGCCGTCAGGATCCTGCGAGCGAGCGATGAGGATCTGCCCCTCGGCGTTGAGAATCATCAGATGTCCGGTTGCCGAAAGCGTCATATCGACCGGTGTACCGATACCCTCGGCAAAGACGCTCGCTTCGACACCATCCGCCATCGTCAAACTCTGTTCGACCAGTTCATCATTAGCAGCAGTTTCGACGTTATGAATGTCCTGCCCATACCGCCACATCGCATAGTGACGACCACTACTGGCAAAGGAGAATCGGTTCGCTTCTTCGAGCTGCGGCGAATAGATGAGAATCCGGCGCTCGAACACTTGAATCAGCGACGGCTGAAGGTCACCTTTGCGACGATATTCAGCCCAGAATGGCTCACTGATCGGAAGTCCAAGAACGTCCTCCCACCGACCACCCTGAAAATCGGGGTGCTCGAAGAGCCGGGTGAAGACATCAGGCAAGTGAACCCCGGTCTCTTCGATGTATTCGGATCGATGCACGATGGTCGGGGTCGAGTCGCCATCGAATGGTCCGGAGTTATCGACCCACTCGGTAACCCGGCTGCCCGCAGTGCTGGCTCCAGGTTCCTGATTTTCGATCAACTGGCTCAGCGTGCCATAACTGGGAACTCGGGGGTCCGGATCGCCAGAGTCAATTGCAACAGCCGGAACATCGAGCTCCCGGGTGATCCCACTCCCGAGGTCGATCTCACCGTTGAGCATCTCCGTGACGAGCTTGCCTACCGTCACCTCGCTGGAGCCAGACTCGATTTCCATCCGCCCGCGATCGAAATACTGCACGACTCGACGATCGTTCGGCGCGCCGGCGTATGGTTCGACACGCCAGGCAAGAGGTTCACTTCCCCACAGATCGATGATCCGGGTGGACGCCGCTGCGTCACTCACCCAGCTTCGCTGGAACATTGGCGAGGCAAATGAAGGAGATTCGGAATGCCGGACAGGGAGCTGGCTCGCCACAGCAAGCCCGACGCCAACCAGCAGCGCTGCCAGTACAGCCTGAACAAACAATGTCCGGGTTAGACGTCGCGTCGAATCGCCAGTCATAGTGTCCAGTTCATCAGCGAGTAGATCGGCGGCGCAGCGCAGTTATACCGCCACTGATAGAACGAATATCGCGCCCGTCACGGCGTCGGGAAATTTCCGACATTCTAATCCGTGTCCCTGTCAATATTACACAGAATGACGGGAAACAGAAGCCACAAATTCGTTGGCCAGAAATCTGAACAATTCGAGGTAGCCCTGTACTAACGGACAGTGCAACCCTGTGCCGTGGCATGATGTCTGAATCTTCGAACTGTAGGACAATTGTCAGCAGGGAAACACCATCGCTCTCGCAGAATAGTCTGGCATAACCCGAGGTGGGCAAACGGTGCAATTCAGGAGCGGTCTGCCACGCGCCGACGCTGAGCACGCAGCTGGAATCATCTTCTCGCACCGGACAGTGATTCTCGATCGCTGGTGTGAGTTGATCGAGATCGAGCAGGCGGAACCAGCCGCGACTTTCATACGCAATCAACTGGATGCGACGATTCACGCGCTGGCCGACTGGATACTCGGAACCGACCCGAGCGATTCCACGATGGGCCGGCAATGGGCGGGAATCACCCCATCCAGTGAAATGACCATTGGCGCAGTGATCTCGATGGGTATCATGCCCGAAGCTGTGCGCGATATTGCCGAGCACTGTGCGCCGGACGACGCGAAGACTCTTACTGATTGCGCCAGAACCTTCTCCGGAATCATGACCCGGCGTTTGCTGGCCTGGCTCGATCTGGAGCACGACGAGGACCGATGGAACCAGATCGCCCGTGATGTCGAAGACCGATATGAGCAGCAGCGAATCCAGCGAATTCATCGGCTCGGCGTTCTGATCGAGATCTCCCACGCAGTGAGCGTCAGCCAGGATCTGGAAACGTTGTTTGAAACCGTTGCCCGGTCGATATTCCCGCTGTCCGGGAGCGATTACGTTGAAATCTCACTACTCGATCCCCTCGTAAACAAACTGCGTTGCCACATCATCTTCAGCAACGGAGAGCGCCAGCACTGGGTCGAACAGACGCTCATTGACGCGGGTCTTGCAAACGAAGTGCTGGCAACCGGCGAGTCCCTGTTCGTGCCTGACTATGAACGTGGCTGTCAGGACCGGAGAATCCCGCCATCGAGTGTGTTGCCACCCGGCCCTCAGCGAGCCTGGATGGGCGCGCCGATCAGGCAGGACGACGACATTACCGGGGTCATTGCCGTTTCCGGAGTACTGACGACCTACGAGCCAGAAGATGTCGAGCTTCTGTCGGCGATCGCCAGACAGACCGCTGTCGCGATGGACAACCGCCGGCTCATCCAGGCTCAGCAGCGGCATCTGACGCATTTGCAGGCCGTCAATGATCTCGCTCGCGAAACCGCCCAGCTGCGGAATCCTGCAGAACTGACGCAGATGGTGGCAGCCAAGATTCAAGATTCCTTCGACTTCGGACTGGTAACTGTCTTCCGTATCTCCCCGGACGATGAATTTCTGGTCATGGACGCCAGGTCTCCGGTGCCCGTTGAAGACGAGCAGGATGTCCGCCAGCTTCCCATCGGGGCAGACAGTATCGTTGGTGAGGTGGCCCAGCGGCGAATTTCAGCCCTGCACAGCGATGTTCGAACGATCTCCAATTTCCTGCGATCGGCAAGCTCCGGAGAAACCAGATCCGAGATGGCCGTCCCGATCGTGCATGCTGGAACTCTGCTCGGCGTACTCGATGTACAGAGTGAGCAGCTTCGTGCGTTCGACCGTCATGATCTCACCACCCTGCAGACGATTGCCGACCAGCTCGCCGTCGGCCTCGAAAACAGCCGTCTCTTCGATGAAGAAGCCCAGCGCACTCGTCAGCTTCAATTGATGCTGGAGACGAGCCGGGCCGCGAGTTCATCGCTCTTGCTCGATGAGGTCCTCGAACGGCTGGCGCAGGGACTGGCGATCGCCGCCGGAACCCCGGCCTGCCTGATCAGCCTCTATGCCCCGGAAGACGACTGTCTCGATCCTGCCGCGTTCTATCAGGCAGAACCCGGTGAATCGAACTGTCTGTTCGCTGACTGGAACCATCGGTTATCCATCGACCACCGCCCTGATCTGCGCCAGCTCCTGCTCGATCGTTCGCCGCAGTTGATCTGTCCACTCAGCACCTCGAGAAATGGCTCATCCAGGCCGCAAGACGGCGAACAGACTACCCTGGTTCTGATCCCGCTGCGTACGCGACAGCGCACGCTCGGGCTGGCGATTCTCTCTATTCCCACCCCGGCCAGTTCCTGCTACCCATTCGCGCAGATGCGACTGCTGCAGGGCGTTGCCGACTCGGCGGCGCTGGCCGTTGAGAACGCGCGTCTCTATGCCCAGGCGCATGGTCTGGCGATCGCCGAAGAGCGCGGTCGGCTGGCTCAGGAGATCCATGACACGTTAGCACAGGGATTGACAGCTATCTCCCTGCAACTCGATCTGGCCGACTCGTACTTGCCCGGGGAACCGGAAAAGGCAGTCCACAATGTTCAGCGGGCACTGGATCTGACCCGGGACAACCTTAATCAGGCCCGGCGATCAGTTCTCGATCTCCGTGCGGCCGATGTTCATCACATGTCGTTGCCAGACGCTGTCGCCCGGCTGATCCGACGCCTTGAACAGGATTCCTCGATACGATTCGCATTTACCAACGACGGATTGTCCAGTCGTCTGAGTGCGCGGATTGAAGTTGGCCTGCTGCGCATGCTGGAAGAGGCCCTGGAAAATGCCCGCAAGCACAGCGAGGCGACCGACATCACCATCGATATTCAGGCCGATGGCACCACCGTTACCCTCATAGTGAACGACAACGGGATCGGCTTCGATCCAGCCCGCTTCAGCCCGACTGACCACGCCCACCCCGGGTTCGGGCTGTTCGGTATACGTGAGCGTGCCCGGATGCTGGGAGGCTCGCTTGAGATCGCCAGTGCGCCCAGCACCGGCACAGAACTGCGCGTCGTAGTACCGTATGAGGCACGCATGCAGCCATCAAATCCGGCTGAATTCCGCGAAAGTGAGCCGAAATGATTCGCATCCTGATCGTTGACGACCATCCAATCGTCCGGGAAGGGCTCGCCGCCGTACTCGAAGCACAGGAGGACATGGAGGTAGTTGCCGAAGCCGGAGATGGCGCTGATGGCGTCACGAAGTTTCAGGAGGCGAATCCAGACATCGTGCTGATGGATCTGGCTATGCCCGGGACCGATGGCGTGGAGGCGATTCGTCGAATTCGCGCGCTCGATGTGGATGCGAAGGTGGTGGTGCTGACTGCCTACGATACCGACGACCGCATCTTTCAGGCTGTCCAGGCCGGGGCCCGTGGCTATCTGCTCAAGGGCGCACCCCGAGACGAGATCTTCCGGGCAATTCGTGAAGTCAAGAACGGCGGTTCGCTGCTGGAGCCAGCAATTGCTGGTAAATTACTCAGCAGAGTTGGCGATATTCTCCGCGGTGGGGCGGTCGAAAAGCTCACCGCACGCGAGCTCGACATCCTGACACTGATGGCCAGAGGGATGCGTAATAAGGAGATTGCCAATCAACTCTACATAACAGAGCGGACGGTCAAATTTCATGCAAATGCAATTTACCGTAAGTTGAACGTGTCCAGTCGAACGGAAGCTGTCAGCAAAGCTCTCAGACATGGGCTGGTGGAAGCCTGAGTCGATTCCGGTGCGCAAAAGTGTAACAATCCCGTGACAAACCTATTGTTCACGCCATTTTGCGTGTATGATATTCCGGGTCTAGCAGATGCATAAACTGCACTGCCTGCTAGAATTGTGGCAGGACAAGCCGTCAGCGCCCAGCGACCCCAGGGAGCGGCGGAGGAGGAGAGAGACACCCAGATGCAGGAAGATCAGGTCCTTCGGAAAATACGCGCGTTTGACCCAGACGATCTGGATCGTCAGATCATCCGGCTGTTACGGGCCGACGGCCGACGGAGCAATCGCGAGATCGCCCGAACGCTGGATGTTCCCGAGGCAACTGTGCGCTACCGCGTTCGCCGTCTCATTGAGTCGAACATTCTGCGCATTACCGCATCTGTCGATCCGGAACACCTCGGCTATGGTCTGACTGCCGTGATCAGCGTCCAGGTTGAGCCAAACCGCATCAACGCCGTTGCCGAGGAGATTTCGGCAATGCCGGAAGTGATGTGGGTTGCCATTACAGCCGGAGCACACGATGTTATGCTGATGGGATCCTTCCGGAATCAGGAAGAGATGTTCATTTTCCTGACGGATCGGCTGGCCCAGATCGACGGCACCTATCGCACCGAGACGTCGGTGGCGCTGCGCATCATGAAGAAGCAGCACGAGTGGGCCTCGGATCTGACCAACCGCGTGGAGACCGGGCTACCAGTCGCAGCTGAGTAGTCAGTACGCATTCATCGTGGTGACAGGAAAGGCGGGGACTGTTGGGCAGTCTGGACATCTTTACGTTCGGGGAGTCGATGATCCGGCTCAGTTCACCGATTGGTCAGCGGATCGAGACCGTTCAAGCGCTCGACCTCAGAATCGGCGGAACGGAATCGAACCTCTCGATCGCGCTGGCGCGTCTCGGACGCAACGTCGCATGGACCTCGGTACTGCCGACCAATCCACTTGGGCAGCGCCTCGCCCGTGAACTGAACTGGCACGGAGTGGACACCAGTGCAGTGACCTGGGTCGATAACGCTCGAATGGGCGTCTATTTCCTCGACACCGGCAGCACGCCTCGCGCCACTCAGGTTCTCTACGATCGTAAAGACTCGGCGGTGGCGCTCTCTACGCCAGACCAGATCAATATGGAACCCGCCGATCGTACCCGCATTCTTCATCTCACCGGAATTACCGTGGCAATCGGCGCAGGATGCGCCCAGACCTGCCAGCAGTTGATCGATCGGGCAAAGAAGGCCGGCGCGACGTTCACCTTCGATGTGAACTATCGCAGTCTGCTCTGGTCGCCAGAAGAAGCCCGTGAGGGCCTCTCACCATTCTGCGAGCAGGCAGATATCCTGTTCTGCGGACGGGAGGACGCCGAAACCATCTGGGGCGTCACTGGCAGTCCGGAAGAGGTCGTCCAGGAGATGTACCGACGATTCCAGAGTGAGATCACGATCACCACGCTGGGTGGCGACGGGGCGATCATCCGCATGCCGGATGGCTCACTGCGCCGGACACCCTCGGTCGAGGTCGACATTATCGATCCGGTCGGGGCAGGTGATGCGTTTGCCGCGGGCTTCCTTCACGGATTTCTTGAAGGTGACCTCGAAAAGTCATTGGAGTATGCCCCGGCGATGGCTGCCCTCAAGATGACGATCAGCGGAGACCTTGCCATCATCAACCCGGCAGAGCTCGACGCAATCGTCAACCGCCAGCAGCGGGGAATCATCCGCTAGTCACCGGAAACGGGGGCGACGTTCTCGCCGCCCCCTTGATCGCCCTCACCAGCTTCAGGTACCAGACGACTAACTTAGAGTTGCGGCCGACCGATCAACGGACACTGCCGGGTGATCCACTCCGCAACGTCCAGCAGGCGATCCTCGGATCCGGACCGGCCAATGAGTTGCGTGGCAATTGGCAGATTGTCTGGTCCCAGCCCGGTCGGCAATGACAGCGCCGGCAGACCGAGATACGTCGCCGGAACCTGCAGGCTCCGATCACCCGTTTCGGCAATGGGGCACGCCTCCGTTGTCACCGTCGGGAACACCACCGCATCAAAATCACGCATCCACTCATTGATAAGGCGAGCATGTCGCCGTTGAAGACGGCGTGCCTGCATCAGATGTGTTCCGGGGATAAGCGACCCTGTTTCCACGCCTGCCCGGATCTTCACACCATAATCGTCAGGATAACGTAGCAGATTGGCGCTATGAATTGCCGCCATCTCCCCCAGGAAGAGCACCTGGTGCGGCGCAAACAGGTCGTCGAAGGAGATCGGCCAGGCGGTTTCGATTACCGTCGCACCGGCACCGACGAGGGTTGCCGCGACAACACGCACATGCTCAGCAACCGAAGGCTCCGACATGTCCAGGTACTCGGTGAGCAGGCCGATCCGGGGCGGTCGATCGCTGGTAACCCGGTCAATCGGCAGCTGGTTCAGACTGCGATAGATCAGCGCCATGTCCGAAACGTCAGCAGTATAGATCCCGAGGTGATCGAGCGACCAGCTCAGCGGGATCACCCCATCGAGCGGCATCCATCCAAAACTCGGCTTGAACCCAACCGAACCGTTGAACGCCGCTGGGCGGAGCATCGATCCCGCGGTCTGACTCCCCAATGCCACCGGGACCATACCTGCCGGAATAGCCGCCCCGGAGCCAGCGCTCGATCCGGCCGGGGACCGAGTCTGATCCCACGGGTTCCGGGTCGGTGCCGGATCACCAACCGCAAACTGGGTGGTGTGTGTCTTCCCGATCATCATGGCCCCGAGCGCCCGCAGCCGGGCGATGATCCCGGCGTCGGTCCGGGCAATCGTGCCGCGATACGGCTCGAATCCGGCAATCGTTGGCAGACCCGCCACGTCGATGATGTCCTTCACTCCAATCGGCACCCCGTGGAGCGGCAGACGGGCACCTGACCTGAACCGGGCGTCAAGTTCCTGCGCCTCGGCCCGCGCCAGCTCTGCATCAACCGTCGCGAATGCCCGAACCTGTCCATCAACCTGATCGATCCTCCCGAGATGATCGTCGGCAACCTGGGCGGCGGACATATCGCCGCGGTGAATCGATTCAACGAGCGCCCGCGCGGTCATCCCTGCACTCGCACTCATACGTCACCTCTTCGATCAGCTACCGGCCCGGATGGAAGCGGCTCATCCCGCAAGTCGAGCGACTGCCTCGCCACGCCTGCGAGCATGTTCGCCAGGTGATCGAGTTGCTCGGAAAGCTCACCGGCACGCTCATCGCCGAACTCCAGCCGGGCGTCTGTTTCGATCCGCTGCCGAAACTCATGAACTGTCCTGTTGGTATCGATTCGCACCAGATTCTCCGTTCGTTCGCTGAAGAATGATCATCGATTTCACCCCATGTTACCCGTATTCGGCTCGCGCGGCCGGAACACATCATGCTAAGGTAGGGCGTGGGGGGCAGAAGTTCAGATAACGATGAAACGCCGAAACAGGAAGGGACACGACATGGCTGATGTCAATATTCGCGTCAATCGCAACGGACCGTATCTGGTGACCGGCAAGGTCACGATCGAGGACCACAAAGGAAACCAGGTCATCGTCGAGGGCGACGACGTGGCACTCTGCCGGTGCGCAGAATCGAAGAACAAGCCATTCTGCGATGGCAGCCATCGCGATTGTGACTTCAAGGGTGAAAAGGCTGCCGTAGCCGAGCACAACATCCTTCAGGTTGAAGACAACAACTCCTGACGATTGAAACGATCGAACACGTTGCTGGGCGGCATGCCGATGCCGTCCAGCCCTGTCATCCTGTAAATCAGCAATTTGAGGAGGGTTCCATGAGCGGCAATGGCGATTACATCGAGGTTATGCCGGAAGAGCTCGTTGAAGAGGGTGAGATGTATCCGTTCGACCTGGGTGATGAGCAACTGATGCTGGCCAGAGTCGACGGCAAGATCCACGCACTTCATGGGATCTGCACCCACGAATACGCGGAACTGTGGGACGGGGATATCGAGGACGATACCGTCTGGTGCCCGTTGCACTCGTCCGGTTTCAACGTGGAGACCGGCACGGCAACCAACATGCCGGCCGTGGTGCCGCTTCCGGTCTATGAGGTGAAGGTCGAAGACGGCAAGGTCTTCGTGTCCACCAAACCGATCAAGAACGACCCGGACGATCGATGACCACCGGCAGGAACCTGGTCATCATCGGAGGTGGGCTGACGGCGCACTCCGCCGCACTGGCCGCGCGTCACAACGGCTACGACGGGAAGATCACCATCCTGTCAGAGGAGTCCGCATTGCCGTATGACCGCACGCCGCTCTCGAAAGGCGTGCTACAGGGCAAGCAGCAGCCTGACCAGCTCGGGTTCCACCCGGAGGGCGACTACAGTGCCGACGACATCACGGTGTTGAGCGATACCCGGGCAACTAACGTTGATCTCGACGCACGAACCGTCGAAACATCCAGCGAAGACAGGCTCACGTTCGATGATCTCCTGATCGCCACCGGAGCCAGTCCGATTCACCTCACCGGCGCCGGATTCGATCTGGACGGGGTTCACTATCTCCGGACAACCGATGATGCCGACTCGCTGAAGTCGGATCTCGAAGCAGCAACCTCGGTCGTGGTGATCGGAGCGGGGTTCATCGGTTCAGAGGTCGCTGCCAGCG
Organism: Sphaerobacteraceae bacterium; assembly: GCA_007695115.1. Lineage (GTDB taxonomy): Bacteria > Chloroflexota > Chloroflexia > Thermomicrobiales > Thermomicrobiaceae > SLMJ01. The sequence goes on along the minus strand of REEK01000134.1, from coordinate 27,136 downwards.
CTCGCTCGCTTGGCAAACACGTGACACTGGTCGATATGGCCGGGTCACCGATGAGTGCGGCGCTGCACCCGGATATTACCGCGGTCTGTGCAGCGATTCATGAAGACCACGGCGTGACACTGCAGATGAACAGTCGAATCGATGAGCTACGCGGCGGCACTCGAGTCGAGCAGGCGGTACTGAGTGACGGATCGACCATCGACTGCGATCTGGTGGTGGTAGGGGTCGGAGTTCGGCCAAACGTCGAGTTGTTTGCCGATTCTGGACTGGAGATCGACAACGGCATCGTGACGGACGAGTTCTGCCGGACAAGCGTCCCAAATGTGTACGCGGCGGGCGACGTCGCGAACTGGTGGCATCCGGAGCTAAACCAGCGCATTCGCATCGAGCACTTCGACAACGCCGGATCGCAAGGGACCTTCGTGGGCAAGGTGATCGCGGGTGCGATGGATGAACCGTTCGCACCGATTCCCTATTTCTGGTCGGATCAGTACGACACGAACATCCAGTACGCCGGCTTCGCCTCTGACGACGCCGAGGTGGTCATACGGGGAAATCCGGACGAACGCTCGATTACGGCGTTCTATCTGGATGACGGCGCCATCTGCGCTGCCGTCACCGTGAACAACGCCCGGGAGTTCCGGTCCTGTCGCCGTCTGGTTGCCGCCAGAGCACAGATCGACCGGGAAACGCTCCAGAGCCCGGACACCGACATACGGAAGCTCTCACGGGAGTATCGGTAACCGGTACGGCTCAGGTGGCTCAGTTACCCCGTTTCCGGGAGACGAAGATACTTCGCAGCACCAGCAGCAGCGCGATCGCGACGAGGTTCGAACTGATCACGATTCGCGTGACGTCCACTGCCTTGGTGGCAGGGTGCCAGGAGAGCTTTCCGTCACTGATCAGGTATGCGCCGACAGGTTCCGCGTTTACGCCAAATCCGCCACCGGAGCCGTCCCGCTCCTCGTCTTTCGCTTTTCCTCCGCCGCCACCGCCGCCACCGGAGACCTTCGCTACCGGGATCACTGTCGCGCCATCCCGCTCGATCGGTTCACCGAACACGCGGTTGACCGTCATACTGTCGGTCGCCCGGGACAGAATTTCTTCGATATTGACCATCGGGTTCTCCTGTTCCATTTCTGATGCGTTCTGAAAGCAAGCGCCTCTGTTAGCATTAACTACACAGGTTCGCCGGGTAATCGCGCAACGGCCTTAAAGACAGGATTTACGGTGAGACTCAGCTATCGATCGACTGAAAACATATTGCGATTGACTCTGGATGTCGAGTCGGGCGATGTCGTGAAGAAGCACGTCTTCGATGGCGTGATCGATATCGCCGATCAGGGCCGACTAGTCGGCATCGAGCTGGAATCGATGGATCGCAGCCTGGCCCCGATTTTCTCCACCTGGCTGAAGGACGGCGTGGCTCGTGATTACATCGAGATCGATGATCGTGGAGCCTATGTTGCCCTCAGCACACCCAGCGAAGACATTCCCGAGCAACACATCCGGACGGCAGAGCTTCCGCTAACCGCCGAACTGGATGCCAACGAGCGCCTCGTGGCGATCGCCATTCCACGACGCGGGCACGGCTACGAGATCTCGTTTCCTTCAGGCAATCAGTGATGGCAACCAGACCGGCCCGGCGGGCCGGAAAACTGGGTCTGTGAAGTCGAGTAGCTCTCTGGGGTCTCGGTGATCACGCAAGAATGACGATCACCACGAACGCGACCAGCAGCGGGATCGCCGCAATAAGAAAATCCGGGTTGAATCGGTTACGCGCCCGTGCGCCATCCCCGGGGTTCTCGGCTACATGATAGGCCATCTGGTGAAGACCGGCGTTCTCCACTGGATTACGTGATCTCCGGGTGTGCGAGGGGGCCAACCGGCGCGGAAGTGACGACGCCACCAGATAGACCGCCACCAGTATCAGAACAGCACCTGCAAAGAATTGCCATTCGTCTCCGATCATCACGCGCGAAAGCAGATACCCGACTGCCACGCACACTGTTGCGATAATGGTCCCGACGAATAGTGCCTTTATCCACCACGGCATAGGTGCTGAAGGACGCTCTCTCTCCGTACTGTTCGAGTCAGTTTCGGGCTTCTACCGCAACGTTGATCTGGACCGCAACTGCGACCGCTCGATAGAGTGGTCAACGCTCTTTCCAGATATCCACCAGATGCGTCGCCTGGCGCTCGTCGACGCCGTAGAGCACGAAGCTCATGTCGATCCGCTCGAGATCCGGAGTCGGCGCGTCATCGCTGCGAAAGCCGCCGATGTCGACCTCGATGTGTCGCAGGTCGATACCTTGTTCTCTGGCGGCTCCTTCGATCAGCGTGACCCCACAGGATGAGATACCAGCCATGAACGATTCGCCGGTGGTTACTTCTTCACCGACTCCGGGGCTGTCCAGAATGAAGTGATGATTCCGGACCTGATTCAGGCTTCGCTGAAACGTGCCGCTACTGGTCGATCGAGCCGCGTAGCGTGGTTGATCTGCAGTCATCTGAATCCCTTTCGATTCTGACTCACGAGAGACGGTCAGACGCCATCCCGGCGATCGAGTGCGGCAAACGCAGCCATGGCAATCCGCTCCGGGTCGATCTCGTAGTGCTGGTAGAGCTCGCTGAGCGTTCCAGACTGCCCGAACTGATCCACGCCGAGCGCCGTGACCTGGGCACCGTTCACGCTCCCGATCCAAGCCAGCGTATGGGAGGCACCATCCAGCAGGGTCACGATCGGCGCCCGGCGTTCAGCTGACGGAATCAGCGTATCGAGGTGCATCGTCGGCTCAGGGCCATCGATCATCCCGGCATCGTATCGCTGCCACTCGCGCCACTGCGCGTAGAGCTGCTGTGCTGAGGTGAGGTTGATCACGTTTGCGGCGACGCCCTCCTGATGCAGGATTCCGGCCGCCTTGATCGCTTCAGGGACCATCACGCCAGCAGCAACGATCTCGACCGTGTCCCGCGGATCAGTGTCCGGTGCGTCATAGGCGGCATCGACTATCCGGTAGCCACCAGCCAGAACCTGCCGTCGGAGATCGTCCTGACCGATTCGGTCTAGCGCGGCGCTGAATAGCGTCTGATCCACCGGTCGGGTCGACAGGCGAAGATAGGTCGACTCGCCATTCTCCCGATCGCAGCACTGACGCAGGCTATCCAGCAACGCCCACTCGAGCTCCTGGGCAAAACACGGCTCGTAGGCGCGGAGACCCGGCAGTTCGATACCGACTGAAGGCGTAATTGTCGATTGATGGGCGCCACCTTCAGGGGCCAGGGTAATTCCAGACGGCGTACCGGCGAATACCATCTTGGAGCCGGAATAGACGCTGTAGACCAGTGCATCCATCCCGCGAAGCACGAACGGGTCGTAGACTGTGCCGATCGGGAAGACCATCTGCCCGCTCAGCTCGTGCGAGAGGCCGAGCATCCCGAGCATCGAGAACAGGTTCATCTCGGAAATTCCGAGCTCGATGTGCTGCCCGGCTGGCTTCGGCTCCCAGCGCAACAACTTCGGGGCATTGTCATCGTCTTCATCGTAGCGAGTCGCTTCACTCAGCGCGAAGACCCCGGTCTTGTTGATCCACCCGCCGAGATTGGTCGATGTCGAGACGTCAGGCGAGACCGTGACGATCCGGGGACCGACATCCTCCAGGTCAGCCAGCTGGGTCATCAGTCGACCAAACGACTCCTGTGTCGAAGACGTTTTCACCCGGGAATGTCCCAGGTGAACAGGCACCTGATCAGCTCTCACGGCCGGGGTTCGTGGTTCCTCTCCAGCATAGAGGCGCTCGAACGCCTCCTGGCAGAGCTGACCCGCTGCTGAATCTTCGGAGAACCGCTCCCACTGATCTTCCTCGGCGATGCCGATCTGTTCCCGAAGCTCCTCGATCTGTTCATCTTTCATGATCGCCGAGTGATTCAGCGCGTCACCGTAGAAGGGCATGTTCCATCCCTTGATGGTGTAGCAGAAGATCACAGTGGGCTGATCGGACGGTCGGAGTCCCTCTTCGAAGATATCGATAAGGTCCTGCATATCGTGCCCGCCGAGATTGGCCAGCAACCCGGGAAGTTCCTCATTCGGGACGTCAGCGATCGCTTGCTCGATGCCCGGATTGTGGACACCCCGGAAGTTGATCAGACGCGGCCGCAACTTGTCGCCCGGCAGGCGAATCAACGTCTGGTATTCCTCGTTCTCCATCGCATCGATCGCGCGTCGGAAGGATGGCCCGCCCGGACGAGCGAAGACATCCCGCAACGCGCGGCCATACTTGGCCTCCAGCACCCGCCAGCCGGACTGGGCGAAATGCCCCTTCATCTCGGTGGCGCGGATGCCCGGAATCACCCGGTCCAGGCTTTGCCGGTTCAGATCGACGATCCAGAGAACGTTCCCGGCCGGTGCCAGAGCCTCTTCGATCACCGCTTCCCAGATGTTTCCCTCGTCCAGCTCGGCATCTCCAATGAATGAGATAAACCGGCGAGATGTCACGTCCCCAAAGTGTGTGCGAAGATAGGAATGGCTCAGCGCGGCAAACGCCGGAGCCACCGCACCGTGACCGACAGAACCCGTAGAAAAATCCACTGGGAACGGGTCTTTGGTGCGGCTCGGATAGGCCTGTAGCCCGCGATAGCCGCGTAACGTTGTCAGGTATTCCTTGTTCAGATTGCCAAGAAGATAGTGAATGGCATGCAGAACTGGAGACGCATGCGGTTTGATGGATATCCGGTCACCCCGTTGAAGCGCATGAAAGTACAGCGCGGTCATGATCGAGACAGCCGAGGCGCATGACGCCTGATGCCCGCCGACTTTGATTCCGTCCGGATTTGGGCGAACATTGTTCGCGTGATGAATACTTAGCGCACTCAGCCAGAGTACCCGTCGCTGGACTTCTTCGAGCGCCGCCAGGTGATCATCGCTGAGCGTCTGATCCGCAGCAGCCCTGGTAATGTCTACCGGATCTTCGATGGGAGAGGGGAACGACATATCGGCCTGTCCTCCTGGCACACACTGCATTATGATAAGGCAGGTGCAGGTGCGTGAAATGATTCATTGAGCCTGTGAGGATTCTACGCTAGCTGCAGGTCCCGGACAACGACCAGATGGCCACTCCGCCGGTACCTCTGGACCGCCCGACTAGATGGCAAGCTTGACAAATTGGCAGAGCACCGTATACTGTACGTACACTTAGTGAGTGGAACAGAAAGGGGCTGCCGACATGATGAGTAACGAGTTGATCGCAGATGATGAGCAAGTGTTCGAACACGTGCTTGCTCACGATTCCCGAGTCCAGCACGAGTTTGATCAACTGAACCAGTTGCTCGATTCGATCAACGAAATTCCGGCAAACGAACTGCAGGATGTCGCCGATCCTTCATGGCGCATCAACGATTATGAAGTCTCACGCTGGCGCATCGTTGTCAAAGGAAACACCCGGCTCGACCGCATCGCCCATTTCCGGGCCGAGCTTCAGCAACGAGAAGACATCATCGACGCCCGCGTCGAGCGTTTCGACGGCGGAGAGATCGCCATTCGACTGGTGACCACTGGTGGCATCCCGATGGGTCCACTGGAGCGTGCTGTCTGGGCTCTGACCCGGAATGGCTCCACGATCTCACCGGCAAACTAATTCACCGAATCTTCCTGACCTTGCCATACCGGCACACTTTCGGTTGGCTCACGAGGAGCCAATGCGATGATGTGTTGCAACGAAACATTGTACGTACAACGATCGTACTGCCAGGTTCAGTACTGCCTCACATTGACGCGCCACGTATCGCTCACTAGGCTGGAATAATGGTCTACTTGCCGAATTCACGGCAGCACAATTACTCGGCCCACTCGACACCGGCATATTTCGGCGGAGTGAATCAGACTATGTCCAAACATCCCTCGCACATGAGCCAGCAAACGAATGCGGATGTCTCCCGGGATCATTCCGATGAACCGTCGCTACTTCGCCTGCTCCGAAAATCGGGCGAGCACGGCCTTATTGACGGAGAACTCCGACAGGAGCTGGAGCGTCTGTTCGAACTGCTTTACCGGATCGATCAGTTGATCGAACGTACCGAGCAGTTTGTGACGCCCGCTGCCAGAGAAGAGATTGATGAAGCAGACGAGAAGATTCAGTCCGAATCAGATCCAGCAGCACAGCAAGCGGGTAATGACGCGTTCCACATCGGCGGGCACATCGTTGCCTTCGATCCGGCGGAGTTCACACGCCCACCGCTCGCCGCGTCGCCACTCAGACGACCAGCTACCGAACCCGTAACTGAGGCACACCTGCCGCGAGCCAGTGGGGGTGACACGCATTCAACGGGTGGGGAATCGAGCAATTGGGCGGTTTCCGACATCCCGGAGAGACGCCAGCAGCCGAATCGACCCGGTGGATATCAGTGCCTTCAGGGCGCCGGGGATGAACAACTTGAGCGCTGGTGGGTAAACTTCAATGGAGATGTCAGCCTCGAGCGGCTTTCGCGCTTGCGCCAGGTACTCGCCGAGTCACCATTCACGATCGAAACCCGCTTCGAAGAGATCTCCGAAGGGTTGATCATTTTGCGGGTGGTAACCGACCGGACGCTGACCGAGGCACACGTCGACTGGATCGTCAGGCAGGTCATGGGATCTGTTGGCCTGAACCGAGACGCGGCGATACTCTCGTCGCTCAAAGAGAAATCTGGTGGGCACCGATGGGCTTCTACGGCGATCTCGTAGACCTTCCGCTGCAGGACATCCTGTACGTCATCTCAAGCCACGGTAAATCCGGGCTGCTCGTCCTCACTACACAGTCACACGACATTTCTCTGGAATTCGACCGTGGGGCTGTCGCCTCGGTGACGACCAGTGATGGGTCATTGAAGATCGGCCAGTTGCTGGTGTCGCAAGGCTACGTGACCGAGGAGCAGATCGAACAGGCGCTCGGCCTGCAAGCCGTGAACCCGGACACGACGCGAATCGGTGATGTGCTTATCGACGTCGGCTACGTCACACGCGGGCAGATTCAGAATGCCGTCAACGCCCAGCTCGAAGCATCCATTTTCCGGATTCTCGTGCAATACGGTGGGACCTTCTCGTTCGAGCCGGCTACCAACATTGAAACCGACCCGATAGCCAGCGGAATCCGGCTCGAATCGATGGTGCTCAATGCAATGCGACTTGCCGATGAGTGGGGGGCAGTGCATGATTCGAATCTACGGGTGGAGCTGACCGATACGCTCATTGATGCGTCAACGGTGAACTCGCTCACCGATGAAGAACGATCGCTGGTGATGTCTGTGCTCAATGGTGATTCCACCATCGACGTCATCGCTTTACGAAGCGGGCTAAATTCTGAGCAATTTGGTCAGGCGGTCTCGGGGTTGCAGGATCGAAGCATGATTCAGCTGGTGGAGCTGAAGTCGACCGATCAGGCAACAGCCGACACTCCCTGACGAAACGAGCTTCGAACGATACCTCGCCATGATACCGACTATTCCCTGGTATCGACGGGACAGGACCAGCGATGCGCGGCAAACTGGACGCCGCTACGTTGCTTGAGTTATTCAGTGCGCTGCGGCGATTCCGGAAATCGGGATCGCTGACGTGTCTGTCTGCCTCGATGTCGCTCACTGTGTCTGTTGATCAGGGAGTAATTCGATCGGTCTCCACCAGTGATCAGTCGTTGCGGATCGGTCAGGTGCTGATTCAGCTCGGGTTTACGACTGAGGAAGAGATCGAGCAGGCGCTGGCGCTGCAATCGGTAGCACCAGATCCCGAACGAATCGGCGATGTGCTGGTCGATGTCGGCTTCATCTCGGAATCAGCGATTGGTCAGGCGATGGCCACTCAGATCGCCTCGGCGCTGATGGTCATGTTCGACGAGTCCAGGCGAACGCTGAGATTCAAACAACACGATCCGGCCCCCGGGATCGAGTATCCCGCATCCACCGGTTCGGATCCATTGATTCTTACCACTGCATTTCTCAGTGAATACTGGCTCGAGCGCTCCGGCGCAGGTTCATCCGACCGGATTGCCAGTGAGATCGTTGACTACCCGCAACAATCACCGGGACAGGCTCTGTTTCTCCGGCTGAAGCAGGTGCAGGCGTCGATCGACGCCGCGCCCGTCGAGCTTCGGCCCGATCAGCCCCGCGTAGAGCGCAGTCTGGCGTTTCTCCTGCGGCATCTGGAGCAGATCGAGCCTTCGGGTGATCCCGGGAACGAGAAGTCCCCATCAGATGTGGATGACCACCGTATCCTGGAACTGGTCGATCGGACGATCGACGTCTGGCAACTTACCGATCTCACTCGTGGAGCCCGGGCGGCATTGCTGACGATGCTGAATGGAGAGCGGAGCTATCAGAAGATAAGCGCAGCGATTCACGCCGTAAATGCGCTACCCGAGCGGTCGATTGTCGAGCTGATCGAGCGAGGGCTGATCCAGAGTACAGTCAACACGCTCGAAGGACGTTCATCGGACTCCGACGGTAAAGACCGAATGTTCGTCATGAAGTTCCTGCCCTGAGCCTCCGGAGAGCCGAACCATCAATCTTCGGTGAGCACCACTCCGAGCAGTCTGGCACCTACTCGTTCCAGCGATTCTTTAGCATTCTGCGCGGCCGTCCGCTTCGTCGTTCCAGACCGTACAATCAACACCACCGCATCGACGTTGGCAGCCGCGGTAAGCAGCTGACTACTGACTGGCGATGCCGATCCGTGAAAGACGACGTATCGAGCATCGGCCTGCAACGCGCTCACCAGCGCCTTGCAGCGGGTGTCGGTGAGCAGATCAGCCAGCGGCGACTGGATGGAGGACACGTTTCGGTCCCCAGCGGGAAGCACCGACAGATACTCCACCGACGATGGATGCGGCGATGGTCGTTTCTCGGCGGAATCTCGCTCAGCAGCCAGCCAGTCAATCAACCCCGGGCTGGATGGAATGTTCACGATGGAGTGCACCACGGGGCTGGCAGCATCGAGATCAACCAGTACCGTCGATTCGCCGTTCAGCGCAAAGCTGGCCGCAATGTTGGCCGCGGCCTCACCGGACTGGTCTCCCGAGCCCACATCGGCCAGCAGGAGCGATCCAACCGGTTGTTCGGATCGGGCATGTCGCAACGTTTCCCGAACCGATCGATAAGCCTGTGCGCCGGGCGAATCCGGTTCTCGCACCACGATAAGGTCTGGCGACGATCCCGGGGTCTTTGCGGATGCCATGGCGTGCGCCTCCATGCTAGCGTTTCGGTATCTGTCCGATAGTTGGCAGGTCGAGATAGCGTTCGATATCTTCGCGTTTCCGCAGTGCATCCTCGAAGTAGGCCACCCCGAATGTCAGCAAGACCCCGAAAGCCAGCCCGAGAATTGCCGCTGCCGCGGTGTTGAGGCGAGTTCGTGGACCGATTGCCGACTCCGGGGGACCGGGTGTGTCGAGCTGGGAAATCCGAACGATTCCACCCCGGTAGATCGATTGATCCTCATCGACATAGGTCTCCCGGATGACCTCATTCTCTCGATCCATCTGCGCCACGAACTCGCTGGCCACCGCATTGACGACGGTTGCCGCCAGCTCTGGATCGCTGTCTGTGGCAATCACCTGAACGATGTTGCTGTCAGGATTGTGGCCCATCGACAACGCATTCACCGCCCGGCCAGGATCGATATCGACATCGGCGCTGGCCAGCGCCTGCTGTACGAAGTCGTAATTGTCGATCTGATCCCGATAGGACGCCAGTCGGTTCTTGGCGTAGAGATCGGTGTAGTAGTCAGGTGGTTCGGCAATTGCCATCAACCGGGCTGACGCCTGATACGTCTCATCCTGTGTCGAGCTATAGACAAACGCCACACCCGCCGCCACGACGATCGTGAGCAACACGAGCCACCAGCGTCGAGCGATGATCAGCAGGTACTCTTCCGGTCTCACGCGGATCCCTCTCCCCGTGGAACCTCACCGATGACATCCAGCCCCAGCGAGTGCTCGACAGCCTCGGCGCTGTGCAGACGATCATCGATGTACTCCAGGAAGATTGCGATCATCAGCCCGCCAAACATTGCCATTGCCAGCTGCAGCGCCCAGAAGACCTGATCCCGGCTCAGATCAGGGTCAGCCGCCAGTGGAAACTCGATCGGTTCCACCAGGGCTCCGCGGTCCTCGCCGTCAAAACCGAAGTACGCGGTTGCGCTCTCGTTCAGCTGATTGGTGGCCGACTGAGCAATTGCCACCGTGACGTCTTCCTCTTCATGGGCGACATCGATCGACAGGATTCGATGAGTTCGTTCGGATGTCATTGACATCTGGATCTCGTCCACCGGCACTTCAAATCCGAAATCGGCAAGCATCCGCTGATGGACGTCCTCGGCAAAGACATTTCCCCGGACCACTTCGACAAGGTCATCGACCATGAACTCACTGGAGAGAAACAGGTAGTACTCGTTGTAGCGAAACTCGTCGATATCAATCTGTTGCGGCGCACGTGTCACCGTAAACTGAGCCGACGTTGCATAGGACGGCTCCGACAACAGCACTTGTCCGGCAACCAGCAGCGCCACCAGAGCCGGCACCACGACAACTGGTACCCATCGGCGACGCAGAATGGCGTAGTAGTAAGTCAGCTCCACGGATCCTCAATCATCAGAGATTGCCGGGCGAAACACGGGACGGAGATCCAGCTGCGTCGGTGTGGCGAGCGTAGGCGTCATCGATAACACGGGAAATCTCACGCTCGAACCGCGCTCGGCTGAACCGCGACGCGTGGGAAACGATCCGCTCCGGATCAAACGTCAATTGCTCGAATCGACGGATCGCATCGGCTACTCCGGACGCCGTCTGTTCCGCAAATCGTACCCCAGTCTCGCCATCAAGAACCGTCTCCCGGGCACCACCACGATCGAGCGCGATCACCGGACGTCCAGCGGCCTGCACTTCCACCTGCCCAATTCCGAAGTCATCCTCAGCCGGAAAAATCGCTGCCTTACATCGGGCAAACAGCTGATTTCGCTCAGCATCGGAGACACGGCCCAGAAATTCAACGGTCGGCCCAGCCATCGACTCCAGATCGGCTCTGGCCCGTCCATCGCCGATGATCTTCAGCTGAATGCCGAGACTATTGGCCGCCTCGATCGCCAGATCAAATCGCTTGTAGGGCACCAGACGAGATACCAGGACGTAGTAGTCACCGATCTCACTGGGTGGCGCCGGCTCGAATGATTCCGTATCGACGGGTGGATGAACAACGATCGACTGTCGACCCCAGAATGTCGCGATCCGCTCCTGAACCACCGCGGAATTGGCGATGAACTGATGGACACGCTTCGAGGTTGCCCGGTCCCAGTTCCGCAAGCGCCGGAGAATCGGCTGAACCACACGGCGGCTCATGCCGTCCATCCGCTCTCGCTCTGCATAGTGCTCGAAATCCCAGGCGAATCGCATCGGCGAATGGCAATAACAGATATGCAGGACAGAAGGATCCACGCGGACACCCTTGCCCCAGGCACTGCTGGACGACAGTAGTACATCATAAGCAGGGTCCACGGTGAGGAATTTGAACGCAGCCGGATACAGCGGCAGGAACGGCTGATGATTCTTGTGAATGCCGGGAATCCGCTGCAGGAACGATGTCCGGATATCCCACTGTCGGTAGTCTGGCGGCATCGATTGCGCATCATAGATAGAGGTATACACGGGCGCATCCGGGAACATCGCGTGGAAAACCTCCACCACGCGCTCCGCCCCGCCGTACTGATTCAGGTAGTCGTGTGAAAGCGCTATTCGTGGTTCTGACATTCGTATCCTGATCACCCTGCCCGAGCTGAAATTCAGTGCACAAGGATACTAGCTAGTAGGCTCCCCGACCGAACATCACCGCCGGAATGGTGCGAAGCATCAACTTGATATCCAGCCACGGTGACCAGTTCTCGGCGTAGTACAGATCGAGCTTGACCATCTCATCGAAGCTGAGATCGCTGCGACCGCTTACCTGCCAGAGCCCTGTCAGTCCGGGCGTCACTTCCAGCCGTCGATGGTGCCAGTCGTCGTAGAGCTCGACTTCCGCCGGAATCTGCGGGCGAGGGCCGACCACGCTCATCTCACCAAGCACAACGTTGATGAACTGGGGCATCTCGTCCAGCGACGTCTTCCGAAGGATTCGCCCCACCCGGGTGATCCGCGGATCATCCTTCATCTTGAAGAGCGGGCCATTGTTTCCGGCCTGCTTCATCAGCTCCTCTTTGAGCTGCTCGGCATTCTCGACCATCGAGCGGAACTTGAAGCAGATGAACTGGTTGCCATCGCGCCCCACACGTACCTGGCGGATGAACACCGGTCCTCGAGAATCCAGCTTGATGGCCAGTCCGATCAGCAGCAGGAGAGGAGACAGCAACACGATCACCCCGATCGCTACCAGGAGGTCCATCGCCCGCTTGACCACATAGTTCCAGCCCCGAATACGCGATTCCCGCAACTCGATCAGCGGCAGCCCGGCGACCTCATGAATCGTCACCCGGTCGAGCGCCATCTCGAAGAGATCAGGCAGGAACGTGAATGAAACGTCCATCTGCCGGCACTGCTGAATCATCCGGAAGATGTTCCGGTGTTCGGCAGGCGGCAAGGCGATGATCACTTCGCTGATCTCATGCTGGCGGATCGCCTCTTCGATCGCGCCAGGATCGCCAAGGTAGGGTGGCCGCTCCACCCTCCGTTCCGTGGCAATACCCCAGTTCGCGTCGTCCGGGGGATCACCCAGAAAGCCGACTACCCGGTAGCCCAGCTGCGGATTGCCATAGATATGCTGCATGATGCGTTGTCCGGCACGTCCGACCCCGACGATCAATACGCGATCGACCCCGATTCCGCGAGACCAGAAACCCTGCCGGACCATGCGAACAATCAGACGCTTGCCGAGCAAGAGCGCGATCATCAGCACCCAGGCGTAGATGAATATCAAACGAGATGGGAAGAATCGCTGCAGATAGCTATACAGAATGATGATTGCCATTGCCGTTGTGGCACTGCTGGCGATGATCAGCGCTTCATCGAGAAAGCTTGTCCAGCGTGGCAGGCGATAGATCCCGCGCAGATGGAAGACGACGACCGTGACGATCATCAGCTGAATAATGACGCTGTCAAGGAAGAAGGAGAATGGCTGACTGAATCCGGGAAGAACTTCACCACCGAGCTCGAGCGTATAGCGAAGCCAGTAGGCCAGCGCGAACGCAACGAACACGACCCCGGCGTCGATAGCCGCCCGTCCTGCGGGCATCAACCAGCGTTCTGTTCCGGCTGCCGAACGCAACGTCGACATGCTTCTCGTTTCCGTGGTTGGTCGTGGCGCAATCGCAGAGCCAGATTACTCAACGATTATCAGAGCAGTTCCCCGACAGCGCAGTATATCAAATGAAATCTGGCATCCCGGTTGGCCAATCGACTCTGACCCGGAGATACTTGCAGACTATTCACCCACCGTTCACAGGGACTTTAGGGTCAGGACCAATCGGTAGTCCTGTGCTACGATTTCGGGCATGACGGTCATACATCAATCGCCCCTGGGAATCATGACATTATGCAACGACTCTGGACACCGTGGCGAATGCGCTATGTCAGCGGGGAGACTCGCGACTCCTCGTGCATCTTCTGCACCAAACCCGAAGATGCTGACGATGTCAGCACGCTGATCCTGCATCGCTCCCGTCATGCCTACGTAATCATGAATCTGTATCCCTACAACTCTGGCCATGTGATGGTGATCCCGTTCCAGCACGCTGCGGAACTCGCCGAACTCGAACCCGAGGTGAACCAGGATATCTGGCGCCTGGTCCCCTGGGCGACCGAAGCATTGCGCCGGGTTCTCCGCTGTGATGGCTTCAACATAGGCCTGAACCTCGGCAGTATCGCCGGAGCTGGTGTCTCCGAGCATCTGCACGTGCACATCGTTCCCCGCTGGGAAGGTGATGCCAACTTCATGCCGATCCTGGCGAAGACGATGGTTCTGCCGGAGCTGATGCCGATCACCTATGCCAAGATCCGGGCGGAGATGGAGATCTCCGAACTGCACGGTTCACCGGACGGTTCTGACATCGTTCCCCAGGCCGGGGCAATTCCGGTGGTGCCATCGCACAAGGCCATTGCGCTTCGTCGCACCGCAGACGGCAGCCTGGTCTTCCCCAAAGGACATATCGAACCAGGCGAAGCCGCCTGGCAGACCGCAATCCGGGAGATCGACGAAGAGATGGGACTGAATGGCGTACCTTCCGGCTGGGCCGGTGTACTGGCGTTCGAGCATGGGGGCAAACAGCGCCGGGTATCCAATCTGATCATGTCGGCTGAACCTGGTCCAACCTTCAGCGAGCATCTCGATTCCGACACCGAGCTGTACTCGATAGACGAGGCACTCTCTGTGCTGTCACATGAACCAGCCCGCGATATGCTGCGGGCGGTTCGTGATGAAATCGAATCGTTGATTGAGAGCCCGCAATGATGATGTCAGCTCGATCCCTGCGAATACTCGTCGCCATACTCGCGCTGGGGCTGATCGGTGCGACGCCGATTGCCAGTCAGCAGACGACAACGGCGCAGTCCGAGCAGATCTACCTCGCCCTGGGTGATTCGATCCCGGCCGGGTTGCTGGCCAGCCTGCCGACTGAGCGTGGCTATCCCGCCGTGCTGCGCAATCTCATGGAGACCCATCGGCTCAGCTCAGATTCACCCGGCAATGTTGAGCTCATCAACCTGTCAGAGCCTGGTGAAACGATCGAGTCATTCATTGAAGACGGGCAACTGGAGTCAGCACTGTCGGAGATCGAAGAAGCACCAGACGGCGCCATGCAGACGATCACCCTGACGATCGGCGGCAACAACATTCTCTCGCTCTGGGAATCGACCCCCGCCGAGCGGGAAGCCGCCCTTGAAAACTTCGAGGCCGGATTCGCTGACGTCGTCGAAGAGCTCGACGAGGCAACCACCGGCATGGATGTCGATGTCGTAGTGACGACCTACTACGATCTGACCGAAGGTGATCCCTCTGTCGAGGGCAGCAACGCCTGGTGGCTCATGCAATTCAACGACGTCATCCGCGACGCTGCCGGGGAGGCCGACTTCTCGGTGGTCGATCTCTCGGATGAGTTCACCGATCGCATTACTGAATTGACCTGGTTCCCGGCCGACATCCACCCCAACAACGCCGGTCATCAGATGATCGCCCGGACGATCTGGCAACAGCTGGGCTATGACCAGGAGCCGCCAGACGTAGAGATTACCCGTCCGGATTCAGACGAGGTCCGATCACGCACGCCAACCATTCATGCAATCGCTACGGATGACGTCAGTATCGAGACAGTTCTGCTGGAGATCGACGGCGAGGCCGTCTCCGAACTCATCTACGTTGCCGACCGTGAACGATGGATCGGTGTCTGGGACGCCCGGGACTATCCCGACTCCAGCGCAGTGATTGCGGTTCGAGCGATCGACGTTTCCGGCAACGAGGAAATCGACTCGATCCCTGTGATGCTGCCGTCTCGCTAGTGGAAGGTCAGGCTGAACATGACGCCAAATTCATCCTCGCCTGCACTATCCTCGAATGAATTCGATCTGCAGGGGAAACTCGGCATTTTCACCCTGTCGGATCTGTTCCAGATGCTCAGTTTCAGCAATAAATCCGGTGTACTGACACTGATTCAGGGCTGGAACTCTCGCACGATCACCTTCCTCGATGGCCGCATCAGCTACGTTGCCGCTGGATCCCGGCTTCCGACGATGCGCGATCTCCTGCTTCGGCACGGGCGGATCACCCGCCAGCAGGTCGAAGAGCTGGCCGATCGGAACATCCGCAGCGACGAAGCGATCATCTTTGAGCTCACCAAAAACGAGGTGATCTCTCAGGACGACGTGACCCTGTGCCGCGAACAGCTGCTGGAGATCTCGATCTTCACGCTGTTCCTGTGGCGGAACTGCTATTTCACCTTCAAAGCAGGGGAGAGTATCCGGGAGGGTGGCGTCGCTGTCTCGGTCGATTCTATGCACCTGATTATCGAGGGAACCCGACGCGTCGACGAGTGGATCGAGATCAGCCCGGTCGTCCCGTCGGTCTACATGATCTACCGACGGACTCGTCGCCCACCGGCGGTCGAACCGCCCAAAGAACTCAAGAACGTCCACCGGCTTATCGATGGGAACCGTGATGTCGCCACCATCGCCGGACGAGCCGGACTGACTCAGTTCGAAACGGCCCGATCCCTCTTTAATCTGGTGAAAGCTGGCTATGTCGAAGCGATCCCGCCAGACAAGCAGAAGGTCACCGAGCTGTTCAACATGGCGGTGGAATCAATCTACTTCAAGCTGATCCTCTTCAGCCAGGGGAAGACAGCGGTGGAGTTCGAGAACCAGCTCAATCGTTTCGCCATGGAGAACAGCCTGAAGGTCCGGATGTCGCAGGGGCGGGTGTTGATGAGCGATCAGCGCACCCCGATCACGCCGGCGGAGCTCGTTGACCTCTACAAGTTGTTCATTGCGATTCAGAACAACAAGTTCAGCAAGACGTTCGATCCAGTGGTAGCGCAGGGCCTGATGGAGGGGCTCTACCTGCACACCGATCCCGAGTTCCAGGCGATGATGCGGATGTACGAGTTCATCGAGATCGAAGGCCTGCTCATGCTGGACATGTTCGGCAACCAGCAATCCGGCAACAAGGTCGGGGCGGCCTGATCCTCCTGGAAATCTTGAACGCGTGACAACGGGCCGGTCTTTCGACCAGCCCGTTTCTCTTTCTCGTTGACTATCCGAATGCCGCTAGCTCGCTTCACCCTGTCCGACTCGAGCCATGACTCGCGCCGTCTGCTTGATCCCCTTGACGAAGTCTGCAATCCGCATGTTCTCGTTCGGGGAATGCACCAGCGTGCTGGAGTAGCCAATTCCCACGTTCGAGATCGGCACGTTCAACAATCGAACGAACGGGTCCATTGGCCCGGAGCCACCGCTTGTTGGCGCCACCACCGGATCGGTGCCATACACCTCGCGGGCAGTCTGGATCACCATCTGGACGAACGGCGAATCCGGATCGACCCGGGCTGCTCGTGAACCACCATGCTGGATGACCTCGATATCGTCGAAGCCCTGATCGACCAGATGCTTGCGCAGCTTGGCCACAAGATCATCGGGCTCCTGGTCCGGGACGATCCGGAAATCGACTTTGGCCATCGCCTCGGCCGGCAATACTGTCTTCGAGCCAGGCCCCTGGTACCCGGAACCAAGTCCAGCGATCGTGCAGGTGGGCTCGAACAGCTGCTGGCGCAGCATCTCGACGCCATCGACATCCTTCAGAAACGCCTTCAGTCCGAACGACTCCTTGAGTGCTTCGTCGGAGCGAGGCAGATGCCGGAGCAGATCGAACTCGGCCTCGGTTGGCTCCCGGACATCGTCGTACCAGCCAGGAATCAGAATCCGCTCGTCCAGACCCTTGAGCGTCGAGAGTGCCCAGGTCAGACGCCAGGCGGCGTTGGGGAAGATCGATCCACCGAGCCCGGAATGGGCATCGTGGGAAATTGTCTTCGCCCTCAACTCGACATAAACGTCGCCGCGCATCCCCAGAACGATCTCCGGGCGATCCTCGAAATCGACCCCGCCGAACTCCCAGAGACAGCCATCGGCACCCGTGAGCATGTCCCGGTGCTCTTCAATGAACGACTCCATGCTCATGGAACCGATCTCTTCTTCGCCCTCGATCAACATCTTCACCGAGCAGGGGACGTCGCCGTAGACCGCTCTGAGAGCAGCGATCGCCGCCAGGCGGCAGATGATGTGGCCCTTGTCGTCGACAACGCCGCGAGCGTAGAGCTTGCCGTCTCGCTCGGTAGCTTCGAACGGAGGGGAGTCCCAGAGCTCGAGCGGCTCGGCCGGCTGAACATCGTAGTGGTTGTAGCAGAGAACCGTGTTGTCGACCGCGCCGTTCAATTCTCCGTAGACCATCGGGTTGCCACTGCTCGGCATCACCCTGGCCGAAAATCCGTACTTCTCCATCAACTTTGCGGTGAACTCGGCTGTTTCATCGATCGCCTGGTTCTGAGCCGCCACCGTCGGGTAGGCACACAATTCAGTGAGATCAGCAATGA
Organism: Sphaerobacteraceae bacterium; assembly: GCA_007695115.1. GTDB lineage: Bacteria > Chloroflexota > Chloroflexia > Thermomicrobiales > Thermomicrobiaceae > SLMJ01. The sequence goes on along the minus strand of REEK01000134.1, from coordinate 9,060 downwards.
AATCCGAGAGGTGGTCGTCGATGTACTTGTCGACCTGGTTCATCTTCTCGTCGTAGGTCACGTTTGTCCTCCGGATCGATAGGTTCGAATAGCGTCTGGGGCATCCTACGTCCAAATCTGGCATCTGTCGATTGATCCGGGTAGGCTGTCGAATGAACGCCTTGCAGCCGGATGACGGGAACGACGATGACAACTCAGGCGACGAACGACCAGCGAGAGAACACCCGGTGGATTGACCGGTATGCCCATGTGTTATGCCCGGGCGATCTGGTGCTCGATCTGGGCTGCGGCACCGGAGCCGACACCATCGAACTGGCCGCACTGGGATGTCGCGTGGTGGCGCTCGATTTCGACCCAGCTCGGGTGGGGCAGGTACCGGCCGAGGCCGCGACGCTTCGACTGTCAGCCGATCTTGATGGCCAGTTGCCGTTCATCGACGGAGCGTTTGACACTGTGATGGCAAGTCTGTCACTGCACTATCTCACCAGCGAGCAAACCAGTCGGGCGATTCTGGATATCCATCGAATACTGGCTCCGGATGGATATCTGCTGTGCAGGGTCAACGCGATCGGCGATACGAACTTTGGGTACGGGCAGGGTGAGGAAGTCGAGCCATCGGTGTTCCGTCATCCAGACGGGCACCTGAAACGCTTCTTCAATGAGCCGATGATCCGGCGCTTCCTGTCTCCATGCTTTACACTCTTGTCGACTCGTCCACGGACGATCCTGCAACGGGGAATCGAAAAACAAACGATCGAGTGCCTGGCACGTAGACGATGAACCGAAAAGGTGGTCGGAGTACCGATGAAGCGCAGCACCTATGAACGCCAGATTTTTCCCCTGCTCACCAGGCTCGATGCCGAGCGGGTTCATCGATTTGCGCTGCACGGACTCCACCTGGCAGAACGCCTCCCCGGTGGAATCGCTGCGATGTCGCGGGACGTTCCGACGCCGGATCCTCGTCTCAGTGTCGACACGCTAGGTCTCCGCTTCGCCAACCCGATCGGCGTAGCTGCCGGGCTCGACAAAGACGCTGAAGCGATCGACGCGCTGTTTGCCCTCGGGTTCGGATCAGTCGAGATCGGCACCGTGACACCACGTCCGCAACCGGGAAACCCCAGGCCGCGAGTCTGGCGGATTCCGGGTCAGGATGCCGTCATCAACGCGATGGGCTTCCCTAGCTCCGGAGTCTCGGCAGTCAGAAAGCGACTGTTTGGACGCCGTTTCCCCGGCGTAATCGGGATCAATCTCGGCAAGAACAAAGAGACCTCACTGGAGAACGCAGTCCGCGATTACACCCGGGTGCTCGATGATCTCTGGCCGATGGGTAACTACGTTGTAATCAACGTCAGCTCGCCAAATACGCCGGGCCTGCGTGAACTGCAGGGTCGTGCTGCACTGGGACAACTCGTCCACGAGGTACAACGGCTCAACCGCTGGAAGGCCGATGTCTTTACCCAGAAAGCGCATCCGGTGCTGGTAAAGGTGGCGCCGGATCTCGATGACTGGGCGCTGGACGAGGTGCTGGCCGGGGCAATCGATGGCGATGCAGACGGCTTTATCTTCTCCAACACCACGATCGACCGATCGGTGCTGACGGATCCGCATCTCGAACTCCCCGGTGGGGTGAGCGGCAAGCCGTTGCGAGCCCGAGCCAACGCATTGCTGATGCTCGCCTACGGGCGGCTCGGCGAGTCTGACCGGCGACCATTGATCGGTGTCGGAGGCATCAGCACCGCTGAAGATGTCATCGAGCGGATGAAGGCGGGCGCGTCGCTGGTGCAGATCTACACTGGCTTCGTCTACGGCGGCCCCGGGCTCCCGGCCCGGATACTCCGTGAGCTCCAGCAGTTCTGCGATCGTGAAGGAATCGAATCGATCAGCGAGATCGTCGGCACCACAATCGCCTGATCACGCCAGGCACGTCACGTCTCGGCCGAGCGGGGACGGTCCTTGATCCGTAGCGCCGGGATGATCATCAACCACATGACGATCGACAACGCGAAGATCCCGGCGAGGAACGACCCGGTCAGGTCAGCCAGGAATCCGACCAGCGCCGGACCAGCGAATCCACCGATCTCCCCGATCGAGAAATAGAGTCCGGCTGCAACTCCCAGATAGCGTGCGCCAACCTCCGGCATCTCCATCAGGGTGTTCATCATCAGTGGCATCAGCGCCGCCGCCGAGAACCCCTGGATCATGACTGTAGCCACCAGCAACGGGCCGCTCAGCACCCCGATGAGACCGATGGTGAGGCCGACCGTAAACAGCAGGCCGATCGTCATCTGCCTTCGATAGCCCTCCGATGCAATCCGCACGATGATGATACTGCCGATCATTCCGGTAATCGCTGGAACTGCCGCCAGGAACCCGGCAGTGGCGGGCGACATCCCTTTATCCTCGAAAATCTGCGGCAACCAGCTCCGGAAGCCGTGGCTGGAGAGGAATCCAGAAAACCCGATGATGATCACCGGCCAGATGGCGCCGATGCCGATAATGTCCCGGATACTGGCGCTCTTCTCGTGATCAGTGCCCTCATCCCGCGCCTTCTGCTGTGCTTTGAAGTCCTCGGACTCTCGTCCCAGCAGGAACCAGAGCAAGGCAATCACCAGAACCACACCGGCATAGATCTGCAGGGTGGTCCGCCAGGAACCGACCAGGGGCATGATCAGGCTGTTGGTAATCGCCAGCACGACGACGTTACCGGCGTGTGATCCAGTGACGTAGATGCCGGACGCCAGACCGCGCTTCTTGCCGGTAAACCACTCGGCCACGAGCTTCGGCAAGCCGATGGAGATAATCGGGCCGCCGAGCCCGAACATGGCAACGGCGCCGAGCATGATCGGAAAGTTGGGGGCCAGGCTGCGCGTCAGGCCGGATGCCGCGATGATCAGCGCGCCGAACAGCAGCGAGCGTTTTGTGCCGATGCGGTCGATCATCGTCCCGACCGGGATCGCCGCTCCGATATAGACGAGTTGCCAGGCACCGAGAATGATCCCCATCTGAGAGTAGCTCAGATCGAGTTCGTCCCGAACCGGAGTCACCAGCGGGAAGAGGGAGGCTGCGGTGATCGAGAACGCGAAGTACAGGAGCCACGCCAGCGCGAGCATGCCCCAGTCGCCACGATCTTCAGTCCGTCCCTGAGCCGGATTCTGAGTCGTCAACCCCTGAATACCCCAGTCGTTTCCGAAAATCGTCCTGCAAACGCGAAGAACACGTTATCATGGCCCCGCGAACGATGGAACAGGCTGACGCCTAGACACAGGGAGAATGGTCAATGGACATGAACATGAAGCTCGCGCTCACCGGTGACAGCATCGTCACCCGTCGGGTGGGGATAACACTGGACGACGCCACAAGGCAACTGATTGAACTGATTACCGATACCGATGTCGCCTTCACCAATCTCGAAGTGCTGCCCAACGATTTCGCCGGCTATCCGGCGTGGGAGAGCGGCGGATCTCACTTTGCTGCGCACAAATGGGTGATCGACGAGCTCACCAACATGGGCTTCAACCTCTTTGCCTGCGCCAACAATCACTCACTGGACTACAGCATCGAAGGCCTGCTGGCGATGATCGACACGCTCGACGAACGCGAGATCGCCTATGCCGGTGTCGGAGAGAACCTCGCCACCAGCCGGATGCCGACCTACCTCGACACCCCGGCTGGCAGCGTCGGCATGATCTCCTGCAGTGCAACATTCCACAGTGGCCAGGAAGCCGGGGAGCAGCGGCCGGAGATGATCGGCAGGCCCGGCCTCAACCCGCTGCGCTACGACACCACCTACTATGTGACGCAGGAGCAGTACGACGCGATCAAAGAGGTCTCCCTCGGACTTGGACTGGAACAGCAACGACAGCAGCGCATCCAGCTCGGCTTTCAGTTCCCGCCGGACGATCCGGACGTACTGCCGTTCCTGGAGGGCAACTTCAAAGTCGGCGACACCACCCGGGTGGAAACCACTCCGAAGGAAAAAGACGTTGCCGCCATGGAGAAGTGGGTGAAAGACGCCCGCCGTCGCTCCGATCTGGTCATCGTCAGTTTCCACGCCCACGAGCAGCAGGCCAGCGACAAAGAGCAGGCAGCCGACTTCCTTGGCATCTTTGCCCGCCGGATGATCGATGCCGGGGCCGACATGGTGGTCGGGCACGGACCACACCTGATCCGGGGCATGGAGTTCTACAACGGCCGGCCGATCTTCTACAGTCTCGGCAACTTCGTCGGCCAGAACGAACTGGTCTGGAAGCTCCCGTCAGACTCCTACGAACGATTCCGGGTCGATGCCTCGGAGACTCCAGCCGTGGTCTACAACGAACGCTATGGGCACGACACGAAAGGCTTCCCGGCCGATGATCGCTACTGGGAGACCGTGATGCCGTTGCTCGAGTTCGACGGTGAGCGCATCACCTCAATGGAGATCGTGCCGATCTCGCTAGCACTCAACCCCCAGCCAAACCGCCGCGGCAAGCCAGAGGTCGCCACTGGCGAAATCGCCAACCGTGTGCTCGAACGCTTCAAAAAACTCTCCGCAGAGATGGGCACCGAAGTAACGATCGAGAACGAGCGAGGCTACGTCAAACTCGGTTCCTGAGTTCACAACTGAATTCAGATTCAGCATCTACCCCGGCAAACCAGTCGGGGTAGACTTGCCCGGGACGCCGGAATCGTGTGATTGGAACGCGCATGGGCACAGCGAGCGACGATGCCGCCACAGTAAGCGCCAGGCCGGAACCGGAATCGAACCAGCGACTGTGGGAGATCGATGCGCTCCGCGGTGTGGCCATCATCATGATGGTGATCTACCACTTCACCTATGATCTGGATCAGTTCGGCTCATTCGATATCGGCGCCAACACCGGTAACTGGCAGCGGTTCGCCAATTTCACCGCCTTCATGTTCGTCTCCCTGGTCGGCGTGTCGCTGGTTCTGAGCTACAGCCGGGCCACGGCACGGTTCGAGAATGAATGGGGGCTGGCCCGGAAGTACATGCTCCGTGGCTTGCGCATTCTCGGCTACGGGATGCTCGTGACCGTCGTCGTCTGGCTGGCGGCCCCGGGTGGATCGATCATCTTCGGCATCCTGCACCTCATCGGACTCTCGATCATCTTCGCCTATCCGTTCCTGCGCCAACCGGTACTGGCACTTGTGGCAGGGCTGGGACTGATCGCGCTCGGAATGGCAATGGGCACTCCACGGGTTGACTTCCCGTGGCTCTTCTGGCTGGGATTCCGACCGGAAGACATCGGCACCATGTATGACTACCGGCCGATGATCCCCTGGTTCGGTGTGTCACTGCTCGGAATATTCATCGGGCACATGCTCTACCGGAACGGAATCCGCCGGTTCGCATTGCCCGATCTCACCTGGCTGGCACCAGTTCGATGGCTGGTGAAGGCCGGGCAGTATTCCCTGGCAATCTACTTGATACATCAGCCAGTAATTCTCATCGTGCTCGAAGTTACCGGGATCATCGACCTGGGTCTACTCTGAGCCGGAAATTTTGCGATACCAATGCGCCTGCGGCGCACCACACGAGATGAGGGAAGCAATGGACGAACAGTTGACCGGTGGGGTATTGAGCCGGGAACAGATTCTGGCACTCCTCGATCAGACCCCACCTCTGCTGGAAGGACTGGTCGATGTCGAAAAACAGATTCAGCCGAACGGGATCGATCTGACGCTCGATACGGTTTCAGGATTCGTCGGGCCCGGCATTCTGGCGATGGACAACGCCAATCGCAGGCTCCCCGGTACCCAGCAATACACCTTCGATCCGGATCATCAGGTCTATCTGTCGCCCGGGTGCTACGAGGTCCGCTTCAATGAAACGATCAACCTGCCCAACGATGTGATGGCCTACACCCGCCCGCGTTCGAGCTTGCTCCGCTCCGGCGTGGCGCTGCATACCGCAGTCTGGGATGCCGGCTACTCCGGACGTGGGGTAGCGCTGCTGGTGGTCTACAACTCGCACGGTTTCCGCATGGAGCACAACGCCCGCATCGCCCAGATGGTGTTTCACGGGATGGGCGCCGCGACTTCAGACGGCTACTCCGGGGTCTACAGCGGAGAGGGCAAACGATAGGGCGGACCGAATGTCCGCCCAAATGTGTTCACCTGTGAGAGAACAGAATACTTCCTCCAGGACATGGCCCAGCTAGAGGACCGGCGGAGGAACAATAGTATGGCAGAGGTCGTCCGCAGTGCCCGGTTGTACACCTAGATAACTGCATTCGGGAGTCCACCAGTCGAAGGTGCTGCGCGTTCCAGGAGCCCCTACGTTCCCGAGTTGCGTTATCTCATAGTCAACCACCAGAACGATGATCCGCGTGGCCCCCTCACGATTCTCGGGATCAAGTCGATAGTACGCCAGGACGTTTTCCCAGTCAACCTCAGGGTCACCCCAGGCAGTATCTGGTATTTCTACGTCAACTGCCTGAACTAAATAGCAAGTCTTTTCTCCGCGGTTGTTTGACCAGACTCCTCCCGCATCTTCGCACTTCTTCTTGTTCCAGACCGTGCCGCCGCCGTCGCCGTTACCGCGCCCATTTCCGTTGCCATTGTTCGCCGCCACCGGTGCAGCGAGCACCGCCATGACCATCAAAACCAGAATGAATGTGAACAGACGTTTCATGTTGCGTTCCCTCCTGGACGGTGGATGAATGTTCAATACCCAGGTTCGACCAGAGAAAATTCCTGTGAACGCTCCACATATGTTTGCAGCCTGATGACTACAGCAACGGAGTCGATCAGTGCGCTCCTTTCCGCTATTCGCATCGCGGCTGACTGGCTGCGGCGACGGCCACGAAACGACACAATTTATACGTGTATGCAATTCTTGTAGCACAGATTGTACAATACGTCAACTACATGTTGTGGCATCGCTAATCACCTGAACATATGAGTTGCGCGTGTAGCGGGTGAGTACGAGACAGTTGCGAAAGAGGCTGGAGGCGAGCGTGGAACTGCTGGACTGGGCTGACGGAGCTTCCTAGCAGACCGGAATGATGAATACCTGCAAGCCCCCCACTGCCGGGCTGGGGCTGATCGGACACGACAAAGGGGAGCCAAAAGGCTCCCCTCTTCACGTCCACCAGACGGTTCTTCGAACCCCCGTACTTCACCGTCTGGCCAGTCCTGCCGGTCTGGCGCTACCGGACAGGCTGTTGATTGTAGGGAATTGTACTTAATCGGATGAGAATGCCAAGTCTGTTTTCAAAACCTCAGGCGTCAGCTCGGAATCGTGAGGTGGAAATACCAGACCATCAATTCAGGTCCGATCTACGCGGATTCGCTGTGAAACGCTGCAACCATGGCTGCCCGGAGACAGGAAAGACGTCGAGGCGGAGCCAGTGGCTCCGCCTCGCTGGTCGCAGGTACTCAACTCATGCCAGGCGTTGAAGAGGATTCCCTGGCTAAATGCGTTAGCTAGTTGCCCGGTGCCACGCCATTTACGTGCACCAGTTCGCCTTTGCCGTCGAACTGAGCGATGATTGAGGACCACTCACCATTGATCTCGTAGTAAACGGAGACCTGGCCCTTGTGAGCTACTCCGCCGCCGTCGGGTCCGGCAACGCCCAGATACAGGGTGTTGAAGGAGTCCGGGCCACTGACGTTGTTCTGTCCGCCCAGACGGGCTGGCTCGCGCCAGACAAGGTTGTCCCATCCGCCGAGGTTATGGTCGATCGCAACGTACGAAACGTCGCCGAACTGTACGAAGCGAACATCATCCTCGGTCAACTCAACCTGTGTTGCCTGGGATGCGAGCGCGTTCCCGCGCTCAGCGACGCTCGGCTGCTTGCCTAGTGCAACGCCGGCAAACAACGTCACTGCGAGCACTGCGACGAGCGATGCGGTCACAAGCGACCGCATACTGATTCGGGATCTGGACATATCGGACATTCCCCTCGATAAACACATAGCGTAACGAGCCCGTCGCCAAAACCAAGTGAAGATCCCCATCATCACTGATGATAAATAGCAACGAACTACACAGAAGTTAACAGCAAACCCTGTGCACACTCATCACCACTACGTACCGATTTTGGCGGGTGTTGTAACTACATCGCCCAGTACTTGTGACGCGGCACTCCGACATCGGAGGAAGATCTTAGTAGTTGATCAATCGAGTGGATAACTCTGGAGTGACGTCTTGGAAGCGAACCAATCGCGATATCAGCCATGACAATTGGATACCGTCGTTCAACAAAACACGGTGGAGAATAAACAGGCCCGGTCCATCGTGGACCGGGCCCGAACATCACTCCAACTACTAGGGGAGATCGATGCCCTCATTTGCATCGATGAATGCCTGAACGTCTTCGCAGGTCTTTCCATATGGGAACGGTGGATCTCCCGGAAGGACAAGATGCCCGGCATTGCTCAACGCTTCGCCAGCGGTACCGAAGTGGACCAGATCGTGGTGCACCTCATTAGGAAGCACCTGACCGCCTGCCAGTTCGGTGCAGTGCTGGAATCCCTCAACCACTCCAGCATCGATGTCAGCGTGGATCAAGAGGAAGTGCCGGTGATCCGGAATCTCGTCATCATTCTCATCTTCGGCCAGAGCTGAGCCCCCAAACGCGCCGAGTGAGAGCACGAGCGACAATCCAATCATCAGTAGCTTTCGCATGAGAACATCCCTTCAATTGGTGTCATCACCAGAAATCCCTGGCGATGCGCATCCTGCGGTTCGGTCTCGCGCTTCAGCTGTTGATGAAGTCCTCCCTTCCGATTCGCCCGGTCCCTGATCTGCACGGCGATGGGCAATCCCATCTCCCGGGAACGACACAGTGACATATCTGCTCAATACAGATCGGAGTACACCAGCACCAGAGTGCACGGTAACGCCCGAGCTAATGTCTTGTTATATCTGGCGCATTTCTATCAGATGCCTCCCTATACGTCAACCGTTCGGGGTGATTATCGACGGAGCGAACGTTCAATGAGGAATGAGTGCACACAGAAACGGGCAGGGCCTGTCGGCCCTGCCCGCATTGTCAGTAATCGCCAGCCCAGTCACTCGATAGCTAGCGCCTAACGGTCATCAGTTCTGCGGAT
>REEK01000183.1 GCA_007695115.1 Sphaerobacteraceae bacterium | reverse complement strand
GCCTCTGTCGGCCCGGCCCGGGTTGATTCCGCATCCCCCCGATCGGTCAACTCAACCTGTTCCGGCCTCTGACGTCGCGCATCGATGGCCCTCACCCCCGACCCCTCTCCCAATTCTGGGAGAGGGGGGGAATATCCGACGTCTCTAATGGTGTCTCCCGGCATGGTAGAGTCATCCCGGATTGAACCGCTGTCACTTCACCTGAAGGCCGCGATGTGAGCCACACTTCCGACATCCTCGCCGGAAACCAGATCTATCTGGCCGATAATCTCGATGTCCTGCACCAGATTCCGGACGATTCGATCCCGCTGATCTACATCGATCCGCCCTTCAACACGGGACGGACGCAGACACGCACCCGTATCCGGACCACGCGTTCGATCGATGGGGATCGCATTGGGTTTCTCGGTCAGAGCTATCAGACTACCCGGATCGGCAGCCAGCAATTCGCTGACTCCTTCGACGACTACCTGGCCTTCCTCGAACCCCGCCTGATCGAAGCTCAACGGGTGCTGGCTGCAAACGGCACAATCTACGTCCATCTCGATTACCGGGAAGTCCACTACGTCAAGGTCATGCTGGATCAGATCTTCGGGCGCGCATCCTTTCTCAACGAGATCATCTGGGCCTACGACTATGGTGCCCGCTCGAAGCGAAAATGGCCCGCCAAGCACGATACGGTCCTGATGTACGTCAAAAATCCGAAAGACTACGTCTTCAACGTGGACGATATCGACCGTGAGCCGTATATGGCGCCGGGGCTCGTTGGACCGGAGAAGGCCGCCCGAGGAAAGCTGCCCACCGATACCTGGTGGCACACCATCGTCCCGACGTCCGGCTCAGAACGCACCGGCTATCCCACGCAGAAGCCGCTCGGCATCCTGCGCCGGATGATCCGCGCCTCATCGAACCCGGGCGATCTGGTGCTCGATTTCTTCGCTGGCAGCGGCACCACCGGCATCGCCGCCCACGCGCTCGAGCGGCGTTTTCTTCTTATCGATAGCCACGATGAAGCGCTGGCCGTGATGACCGAGCGGTTTCGAGATATTCCAGACGTCCGGTTTGTTACCGATTTCAGCAGCGAAAGGAACCCACAGTGAGCCGCATTCTCGATATGCGCGGAGACTGGGCCGCCCAGCCAACCGACGCGATGCGACAGGCCATGGCCAGCGCAGTGGTCGGTGACGATGTCACCCATGAAGATCCCACCGTCATCGAACTGGAAGAGCGCTCCGCCGAATTGCTCGGCAAGGAAGCCGGCCTGTTCGTTCCCAGCGGCACCATGGGCAACCTGGTCAGCATTCTGGCACTGGCTCCGTATGGCAGCGAGGTCATCGCCGGAGATCAATCCCACGCCGTGATCTACGAAGTCGGTGGCTATGCCGTTATCGGTGGACATCCGATGCGCACCGCTCCGAACGACCGCTTCGGAATGATGGATCCGGAGTTCGTCCAGTCGCTGATTCGCCCCGGCGGCAATATCCACTTCCCGAAGACCGGGCTTCTCCTGCTCGAGAACAGCCACAACGTCCGGGGTGGCTGCGTGATGAACGTCGAGCAGACCCGTACGCTCTGCGATGTGGCTCATAACGCCGGAGTTCCAGTTCATCTGGACGGTTCGCGGTTGTTCAATGCGGCCGCGGCGCTCGGTATTCCGGCGCGCGAGCTGGTCGCTGATCTCGATACGATCACCTTCTGCCTGTCCAAGGGCCTGGCCGCACCGGTCGGATCGATGGTTGTCGGAACTCAGGAGCAGATCGACCGCGCCCGGGGTGCCCGCAAGCTTCTCGGTGGCGGAATGCGCCAGGCGGGAGTTCTGGCTGCAGCCGGGCTGGTGGCGATCGACCAGATGATCGATCGATTGTCCGAGGATCACGAGAACGCCCGCAAACTGGCCCACGGACTGGCCGACATTCCGGGATTCAACGTCGATATGGAGACCGTGCAGACAAACCTGGTATTTGCCGATCTTGACGGGGAAAAGAGCGCTGATGAGATCGGTGCCGCACTGGAAGAACACGGCATCCGCACCAGCGTTTTCGGCGCTGATCGCATCCGGTTTGCCCTGCATTATCAGATCTCATCCAGTGATATCGACCGGGTGATCAATAGCGTCCGTCAACTCGTCTGAACCATCGCCGACGCTCGCACCAGCCGCCCGAGTGGATTCGTCAGATAACAGTGACTGATATACTTTGTTGACAGATTGTTTTGTTAGCCAGCCGGCGAGCACTCGCTGGGAGCAGGATTTCAGAACAATCAGCGCGAATGAGATAAGTACGAAGACTCATAGACGCACGAGTCAATCGATCAACCTGATACGACGAGAGCGACGGGTGCAATGGTTCGCTTCCAGAACGAGCGTTCTGGATCTGGACCGGCGCCGGCGACAGAAGAAGTCGAAGGACTCCATTTCGGATGTTCGATGTTGCGTCGTACACAGCTCTATCTTAATGGCGATGACAAGCCAGTCATGCGCTGTTCACTCGGTTACTCGATCCGGGGTGATGATCAGTTCGAGCGGTGTATGGCCGTTGAAGACCCATGTAACTGTTGGCACTTGCCTTCACAAAATGGATCCGGTTCCTAGAAAACATCGGCCTCCGCAAGCGGAGGAACCTTCGGGCACACGGCCCGAGCCGGTCCCGGTACAGGGCACAGAACGTACAGAACCCGGTGGGACTTATCCCACCGGGTTTTTTCTTGCTCCGGACTAAATCGGTTCTCATTGGCGTTGCCCGGTAGACCGGCGACCTCCGTGTCGCCCCGTCTCGCGAACCGGGCTGGTGGGACGAGGGGCAGACAGAGCTGCCCAGCTACCGACAGCAAAAATGAAACCTGGTCTAGCTCAATCCATCGAACACCAGCGATCGATGTGCTGCAGACCCGGCCAGCACACCATCGGCCATTGCCATCGTCAGGTTCCCGGCAGCTCGTGTGGCATCACCGCAGGCGAATACGTTCGGGATCGAGGTCTCTTTCATCTCGCTGGTCTGGATAATCGATCCGAGTGGCGTCTCCGTCATTTCGCAGGCAAGCTGCTCCACGATCGGGCACGACGCGTTCACCATCGACGCCACAAACAGCCCGGCCAGCTCGATCTTCCGGCCGTCACGCAGATGGACCGTCGCTCCGGGTCCACTTCCACTGATTTCGACGACCCTCTCCGACTCGAGCCTGACATTTCTCGATTTCAGCTGCTGCAGTTGCTGGTCGTTCGGCTCGAAGCGTCCATTGGTGAAGAATGTGGTCGAGCCCCATTCCGGGATCAACAGCGCCTGGTGCAGCGAGATCTCACCGATCGCCAGCACGCCGAGCGGTCCTTGCTCCAGTTCGTAGCCATGGCAGTAGGGACAGTGGAAGACCGCTTTGCCCCATCGTTCCTGTAGGCCATGAATCTCTGGAAGTCCGTCACGAACTCCTGTTGCAAGGATCAGCCGTTTTCCCCAGATCGTGGTTGCGTCGCCAGTCCGGATGACGAAGCCATCCTCTACTGTCTCGACCCCGGTGGCGGGCTCGTTGATCCAGGTGACGTTCGGGTACTTCAAGAGCTGGGATCTGGCTTCCTGCGCGAAATCGGCAGGATCTCGTCCGTCCTGGCCCAGCACGCCATGCGAGTGTGCGGCAAACCGGTTTCGCCGTATTCCCTCATCAAGCACGACGACGTCCCGGCGGCCTCGAGCCAGTTGCAACGCTGCCGCCATCCCTGCGTAGCTTCCTCCAACGATGATCACATCAGCCATGTTTATTCTCCCGGATACTCAATTGAGATCTGCTTTATGCAGTCGAGTCATGGTCGTTCCAGTGTCGAAGATCGCGTACCTGGTCACCAACGTCGTTTTTCAGATCCTCGAGCGTGACCGCTCGCAACCGCGCCAGCAGAACGTCTTCGGCATCCTTCAACGCCTGGTTGATCGAAGCGTTAGCGGATTGTTCGAGAAGGCAGGTCGGTGATTCCGTTCGATTCCCGATGGCAAAGACCGCTGGTTCACCCAGCGCCTTATAGATATCGAGGAGCGTCATCTCGCTAAGACCGCGAGTGAGTCGCCACCCACCGCCGTGTCCTTTCTCCGACTGCACCAGTCCGTTCTCCCGCAGGCCCGCCATGATCCGGCGGATGACAACCGGGTTCGTCTTCATCATTTTTGCCAGCCTGTCGGACGTGACCGGCCCGTCCAGTTCAGCCATATGCAACAGGATGTGGAGGACGCCGGAGAGTTGACTGTTCTGTCTCATGCTCTCTCTTTCCAAACTATCATGTAACTTATGATATTACATGATAAGGTCCGGCGCAAGGCCTCGAAAGAGAAAACCCGACAGGAGATTCCTGCCGGGTTCGTCTGCCTGTTTTCTGTCTGGAGGATCGCGTCAGGCCACAGCCTCCTCGACTTCGGCCGGGAAGCCAGCGTTGGTGAAGACCTGCTGAATATCGTCCAGGTCTTCCAGCGCATCCATCAGCTTGATCGTCTTCTGGGCATCAGCGGCATCGAGCTCGATCGTGTTCTGCGGCAACCGGGTGATCTCCGCCTGCTCGAGAGTAAGCCCGGCAGCCTCTAGCTGCTCACTGACTTCGGTGAGCGCTCCCGGCTCGGTGGTGATGTAGATCGCATCCTCAGCCGGATCGACATCAGTAGCACCAGCATCGATCGCCATCATGGCAACCTCATCGGGATCAACACCCTCCGCTGGAACCACGATCTGCCCGACGGTATCGAACTGCCAGGCAACGCAGCCGGTCTCGCCCAGCGTTCCGCCGCCCCGGTTGAACGCGGTGCGTACCTCTGAGGCTGTCCGGTTGCGGTTTTCGGTGAGGCCAATTGCCATGATCGCCACGCCGCTGGGTCCATAGCCTTCGTAGAAGATCGTCTCGAAGTTGACGTTCTCGGAACCAGCTCCACTGGCTTTGGCAATGGCGCGTTCGATATTGTCGCTCGGCATCGACTCACGCTTGGCACGCTCGATTGCCAGCCGGAGTCGGGCGTTGCCTTCCGGCTTGGGGCCACCTTCACGCACGGCGACTGCGATCTCCCGGCCGAGCTTGGTGAAGAGCTGGCCACGCTTCTGATCGTTGACGCCCTTTTTTCGTTTGATCTGCGACCACTTTGAGTGACCAGCCATACATCATCTTCCTCTCATCTGGTTTCTATCTGGTCCGGAATGCGATGTCAGAGATGATGAACGAGACCAGTTTCTCTGATCGCTGCGAGATCGATCGGCATCGGTCATCCGGAGATCTGCACGCCCATCAACGGACGTCCGCGTGCTCCAATAGCTACCGTTCGCTGCGGACCCCTAATTTTTCCATGTACATAATAGACGGTGCCAACCGTGTCCGGCTACCAGGCGCGAACCAGCAGGCGTACATCTCCGTCTCCGGTCTCTTCTCGCAGGAACTCCACACCAGCGCCATCAGCAATGGCTCCAAGAATGTCATAGATCACGTCGGCCTGCGACTGGTCGATACCGATCAGTGAGTGCCAGTCCTCATCACCCATAACGATCTCGAACCGATCTTCGAGACCCGCCAGCATCCCGGTTCCCGGGAAATGCTCAACGATCAACTCACTGCTCTCTGGGCTGATCTGGCTCGATTTGATCTGGCACCCGAACGCCTCCAGGGTCAGGGTCATGCTGAGCATTGCCCCTTCTACGCCCTGTGCCCCCAGTCCGGCCCACGCGGTGCTGAGCCGCTGCCGCATTGCGTCCGGAATGCTTTGCCCGTCTCCTGATTGCTGAATCGCCAGTGCCAGGCTGTTCGCCAGCATGAAGCGACACCAGGCCAGATGATCCTGTTCGTTGAACTGTTGCTCTGCCACGCTTTGTTGCTCCGATCTGGTCTTCTCTGATCTCCAGCCCATTCAACCATTGTTGCATGTTGCAACAGAGGTATCTGAGATGTGTCCTTCTGACACATCAAATTCCGCCCACTCTGACGGTGAGATGACCTCTGTGGATGAATTCTGAGAGATTGTGGATAACTCGTCTGGGCCGTGGATAACCTCGCGGATGAATCGCTCGTCGCTCTGGATAGTGTACGGACAACTCGAGACGTCCTGTGGATCAATTTTCCATTGACAGCTGTCACATTCAGTCCGTCCACACAGCAACAATGGTTTGTGCCTCGGCTATCAACAGCCCCGAATGACCATGTTTTCGATGTATCCGGGCTCCCCAGCGGTTATCCACCGTTTCAACACGACTACTGAGACTACGGTTAATATTAGGAATTATGAGTTAGCGATCTGAGAGAGTGTCGTTGGGGACAACTGATGAGCTCGATCAGTAAGCAATCGTCGGTGTCCGGTGATATGGCAGCCGATACTCACCACCTGTCTGACCCAGTGCCCAGAGGTGCCAGTCGATCGCGTACTCGGGAACAAGCTCACCCGGCGAGCTGCTAGCCGATGCCAGGTCAGCGACGGCCACGATCGTTGCCGCACGAATTTCGACCTCCCACGGATGATCGGCAGGGATCAGCTGCAGAGACCGGAGCTCGGCTTCGAGCCGTGGCGAGTAGCGGATGATGCCGAGCTGATGCAATACCTGGGGAACTTTGTAGTCGGCGAAGGCGGTGAGCACGCTCAGATCGTCGAAGAGCTCTTCACCCTGTCCGGAGAACGCCGCTGCGAGATCGCTGATCAGTATCTGCGCCCGTTTGTAGAACGGGATCGCCCGGCCATCATAGGTCCGGACATCGACGAACGAAGGGAATAGCGTAATCACTCGTCGGAGCAGATCTTCGACCGAGCCAGACGACTGCTCGATGCACCCTATCAACGATTCGCCAGGCTGGGTCAGCAAGCCGGTGCCGGCTTCTCGAAGGTTGTGAACCCGTGCCGAGAAGAGCGGAATGACTGATTCCCCGCGAAGGATCCGGGCGACATCGGTGGTGCTGATGCTGGCCAGCGTCCTGGCATTGGTGATCTGATAGCCTTCGGCGAGCGCTCGTTGAAGGGCCATCGTGAGGCCCCAGTAGCCGTTCTCGCTCGCATCCCCGATATTCACCCGCCACCGGGGTTCTCCCCAGAAGTAGAAGTTCAACGCATCCAGGACCAGCACGTAGTTTGCGAGCTCCTGTCGACTCAGCTGCAGCGTTCCGAGATGATCGTTGCTCCAGGACGTTGCCTGGCTAGTAGGTGGCGTCTGTCGAATCTGCTCCGCAACCAGGTTCAGCTGATGCTGATCGATCCAGACATCGCCGGCACGCCCCATCACGAACCGGGATGCCGCGCGGATCTGAAATGGGTCGGATACTTTGTGCATGGTGTACTCTCTTTCGACGAACCACCGATATGGTTCATGATGCGGGCAGGGACGCAACGCTTGTGAAGGTACGGAAGGAACCCAGATCGATGATTGAACAGCTGACACCCCGGGAGCGGATCGATCGCTTCATCGAGGAGATGCCGAAAGCCGAACTGCACGTTCACCTGGAAGGTGCGGTGCTTCCGGAAACGTTGTTGAACCTGGCGCGCAAGCACAATGTCGATCTCCCGGCGCAGGATCTGGCCGGTATTCGGGAATTCTATACGTTCCGCGATTTCGACCATTTCGTTCGGGTCTACATGAAGATCAACGACTGTCTGGTCACACCTGAAGATGTTGGACTGATTACCGAAGAGCTCGGCAATGAGGCTGCTCGCCAGAACATTCGCTATCTGGAAGTGACGATCAGCCCCGGCACGATCGTGTTCATTCACGGTCTGACGTTCGATGAGCTGCTGGACGAGATGAATGCCGCCGCAGAGCGGGTTCACAAGAACCACGGGGTCCGGATGCAGTGGGTGCTCGACGTTATCCGGGACATGCCGCCACATATTCGAGAGGCGGGCGCACGCTTTGCTGTGAGTGCGATGGACCGCGGGATCGTTGCGCTTGGGCTCGGCGGAACCGAAGCGAAATATCCGCCGGAGCAGTTCGTCGATCTCTTCAGCCTGGCCCGTGATGCTGGATTGCCCAGCGTCCCGCATGCCGGAGAGACGGCTGGACCGGAGAGCATCTGGGGCGCATTGAAGCAGCTGGATGCAGTCCGCATCGGGCATGGAGTTCGCGCGATCGAAGACCCGGAACTGGTGAAGTACCTTGCTGACAACCAGATCCCGCTCGAGATCTCCCCGACGAGCAATATGTGCATCGGAGTGTTCGACTCCTGGGAACGTCACCCGATGCGGGAACTGTATGACGCAGGTGTGCCGGTGACGGTCAACAGCGATGACCCACCGATGTTCAACACCACGCTGACCCAGGAGTATCGGGAGCTGGTCGATCGATTCGGGTTCACCGTTTCCCAGCTCGAAGAGATCACGCTGAACGCGATCAAATTTGCGTTTCTTTCAGAATCCGAGAAAACCGCGATGGCGTCAGCATTTCAGGTCGAGTTCGACCAACTTCGACAGAAACACGGAATTGACGTAGAATAGGTGCGTACGTACGATGGTTCTTGCGAACCGGTTTAGGAGTAATTGGCTACCGTCGGGTTATTGAGCAGATTATGGTGAGCTACGTATACTTGTAGCATGCGAACATCTCGCTGTACCTGCTTGCTGCCAGATCATCGGAACTGCGTAACCGTTTGATCAGCAGCGTATCCCGTCAGTCAGGAAACGAGGGAGTGATGGCCGAGGTGCTACTGACACAGGCTGTCAATCAGGCCGAGGAAGCAATCGAATCTGGCAATTATGGCGGGGCTATCGAGACCTGCCAGCGGATCCTCGGGCAATTTCCGGAGTTTGCCGGAGCACATCGGATCATGGCTGAGGCATATGCCGAGCAAGGTGATCTCGAAGCCGCCCGGGACGCATTCCAGCGAACGCTGGAGCGTGACCCGCAGAGCATCCCGGCGCATCTCGGATTGGGAATGCTGGCGGAAGACGCCGGTGATCAAGAGTCTGCGCTTGCCTATTTTCAGGTTGCCTGGGAGATTGATCCACGCCGGCGTGATCTGCGCGAACACGTCAGCCGGATATCCCAGCAACTCTACGGCTCTGATGGACGGCTCTATCTGACACGCGCTGCACTGGCATCGCTCCACTTCCATGCGGGCCGGTGGGACCGTGCGGTTACTGAAACGGCACAAGTGCTTCAGGATTACGCATCCCGCATCGATGTCCAGGTCCGTCTGACCGAGGCGCTCTGGCGACGCGGTGACGATTCGCAGGCAAAGCAGGTCAGCAATACGATTCTCAAGTCGCTGCCATCGGCAGTGGTTCCTTTGCTCATTCTGGCGGATGTTCACCGCCGGGAAGGTGACCGGGCAACAGCCCAGCGGTATCTTCAGCAGGCCCGGGATATCGATCCCGATGGCGTGCGCGCAGCTGACCTGATCATTGTCGGGTTCGACGACCAGGCAGATTTCCTGGCAGTCGATGATATCCCGACCTTCGATGATCAGCTGGTTCATGAGGAACCGGCGCGCTATGCTCCAGCACCTGATTTCTCGGCTACCCAGGACACTGACGAGTTCCCACCGGTTCAGCGAGATGCTGATCGGGAAGACGTTGTGGTGCCAGACCCGGCGAGCCAGCCACACGTACCGGAAATGCCCACCGCGTCGCAGGAAGCACCAGCAGATATGCAGCCATTCCGCTGGGAGGATGTCGGGGACGAAGACCTCGAGGTTTCCGATCTTGACCACCGAACGCCTCCACCGCAAGCACCGCAGGCGGACGAGGATCTGTTCTCGCTCTTGAGCGATGAAGAGCTGGACCAGGCTCGCCCGGGTGCTGATTCCTCCACCGGCTATACCAACGTGCTGGATTCGCTGGATGCGGCAGGTATGGAACCGTTCGATCCAACTGGTGGGAGCGATACGACTGCATCTCAGCGGCGTGAGCCACCGCAGCCACCGGCAGAATCACCGCGTGATGACATGGTGCTGCCATCTGAAGAAGAGCTCGAGGGTGCCCGCCCATCAGACGAGCGTGAACGCGGCTATACCAGCATGCTGGACTCACTCGAAGCTGAGGGCATGGAGCCATTCGATCCGACCGGTGGAAGTCAGCAGCGAGCGCATCAGGCTCAGCCAGAACCGGAGCCGGCTCCGCATGATGATATGACGTTGCCGAGCGAGGAAGAGATCGAACAGGCTCGCCCAACCGGAGAGCGTGAGCCAGGATTTACCGGCGTGCTGGATTCACTCGGAGCCGAAGGTATGGAACCGTTCGATCCCCTGGGTGAGCAATCTGATGATTCAGCGGATCAATCCGCGGCGTCATCGGCCGAAGATGTCGACGACTGGTTCAGCGAGTTCTCACTTCCGAGCGATGAAGAGCTCGATCAGGCCAAGCCGGAAGAGCAACGCCCGGCTGGGTTCACCGGCATGCTGGACTCGCTGGATGCCGAAGGTATGCAGCCGTTCGATCCGGATCATTCGGATGCGGACCCTGAACCGGAACCGGTCGCGGCGCCGCCACCGGTTGAACCCGAAGATGCAGGTGATGCGACCATCAGCCTGGATGATCTGGGACATGATGACTCCTTCGAGCTGGACTGGTCACAGATTGATCAGGAGATCGAAGAAGCCCGGCCGGGCGAGATGCCTCGCGGGTACACCGATCAGCTCCGGACGCTCGATGATCATGGACTCGAGCCGTTCTCGTTCGACGAGCCAGGTGCACAGCACGAAGCAGCCCCAGAGCCAGAACCTGAGAAGCCGGAGGACGATGAACTCGACCTCGATCAGATGACCGCCGGCTGGGAAGCAGAGTCTTCGGGAGAACCGGATTCTGTAGATGAGGATATGGATTCGATCGGTGTCATGTTTGGCGACGATCAGATTGATCAGTTCACTGAGACAGAGCCGTTGCGTCCCGAGATGCTCTACGAGGGCCTGGTTTCGGAGACCTCTTCAACAGACGCGACTGAAGAGGAAACTGGGTCGGTTGAAAGTGAGACGGCGGACGAGCAGCTTATTGATATGGCGTCTGATATCGATGATCTGAGTACCGACACGGATACACCTTCGGTTTCTGATCCGATGCCAGTTGTTCCACGTGAAACGCCGCTGACGACTGTTTCTGCAGAGCGGCTCGGTCTGGATGCAGAACTGATCCAGCGGGCCCGTGAGATGAAGCAGGAGTTGATCGAGCAGGGAATTGTTGGTGGATCGACTCCACTGCCAGGAACTGAGACCGATGATTCGTCGCAATTGCGAAAAGCGTTGGAGCAGAACCCGGCCGACATCGAGCAGCGGATCGCACTGGCACAATCGCTGATGGCCAGCAGCCCTGACGAGGCGCTGGAGCACTATCGATGGGTTTATCGCAACGCTCCAGAGCGAAGCGGCGAGGTCGTGCGGGATCTCTCTCAATTGATCGACATTATGCGGGAGCGCGAAGTCGGCGTACACCGGTTGCTCGGAGCGCTGTACCGACGTGGTGGAGACTGGGCAGCGGCGGCGTCCCACTACGGAGAATCGTTGACCTATCGACGCGGACGTTCAAACCGGTGATTGGAGCAGGGGCACAATGGACGATCAATTGATCTCGCTGCTCGATTACGAGGGGGTGTTGACCGCCCTGGCGACAACGCCGGATGGACTCGTCATCGCTGCGGCCGGACTGGGTGGCGATGATGCGGAGATCCTCGGAGCTGCGGGTGCAACGCTCTTTTCCAGCGACGGGTCGGGTGGGGAGGACCACGGGATGGTCGAAGTGGGTGATGGAGCAGTTCATCTGCTACGGGGAGAAGAGTTTTCCCTCGTGGTCCTCACGGACTTAAACGTTCCACATGAAGCGCTCGTCGATCTGATGCAGGAATCACTCGAGTCAGTTGCCGGCGCGTTTCAATAGGCAGAGGCAAGCGAGCCAGTTGTCTGATTTCGCTATGGTAGGCTAAGCACCGCTGGATTCTTCCAGCGGTGCTTTTGTGTGTAGTGAATCACCAGTGTGAGCGAAGAGAAGGGAATTGGTTGAACGATGGAACGAACACTGATTATCGTGAAGCCAGACGGCGTACAGCGCGGACTCATTGGCCGGGTACTCTCCCGGTTCGAGGAGAAGGGGCTGAGGATCGCCGGACTGAAGCTGATGAGCGTGAGCAATGAGCTGGCCGAAACGCACTACGGCGAACATCGAGAGAAGCCATTCTTCGGCGATCTCGTATCGTTTATCACTTCATCGCCGGTCGTTGTCGGCGTGGTCGAAGGTCCGAATGCGGTTTCGATTACTCGCGGACTGGTTGGCGCCACCAATCCGGCCGACGCAGCAGCGGGAACGATCCGGGGAGACTTTGGCCTGACGATCGGGATGAACATCATCCACGCGTCTGATGCCGTAGAGTCCGGACAGCGTGAGGTTTCGCTCTTCTTCAATGACAACGAGATCGTGGATTACTCCCGTGACATCGAGCGCTGGATCGTCGAGTAGTTTCACCCGGAACGTTTCATGTGAAACGATTCCACCTCTGGCGACGAGAGCTTGCCCGCGTTTCACGTGAAACGCGGGTATTTTCATGCTCGAATTCGGCCCGTCAGCGTGTTTCGCCAGTTTCCGGATCATCCCGTTCAACACCGGGCACCCACGTGCCATCCGCGGCAACCGCTTCTTCCGGGCCAGGCCACGGCGGGATCGTCATCATCAACATTCGGAGTGGCTTCTCACCGTCCGACCGAAACTGAAACGCGGCGCCAGTCGGAATCGTGACGCATGTTCCCGCCTGTAGATCGACAGTCTCCTCGTGACTATCCAGTTGCCGCCAGAGCTGTCCCTGACCTTCCAGCACATACCAGACTTCTTCGATCGTCAGGTGGTACACCGGCGCAGTGATCTGATCCGGTCGCAGTTCGATCAGCCCGACACTCGTCTGCTCGGTTCTGA
>REEK01000123.1 GCA_007695115.1 Sphaerobacteraceae bacterium | reverse complement strand
TCTGGTGGTCGTTCATTGCTCATACTCATGGCAACAGTTTACGTGTTCCTCGATGCGAACGAAACCCACGCAGCAGACCAGGTCTGGCAACCGATGCAGTTCTCTGGCTATAGTTGTCGGCCGTGAAGATGACCGAGCAGCAAGTGGAGTCGAACCGATGACCCTGGCCAATCGTATTGCGACGTTCGCGACAACCCTGACCTGGGACGACCTCACCCCGGATGCCATCGCAGCGGCTGAACGAGCCATCGCCGATACCGTTGCCTGTGCAATCGGGGCAATCGATCAGCCTGCGGTTCGCGTGGCCCGTGACTACGCGCTGACCCGGTCTGGACGGGAGATCGCGACGTTGCTGGGAACCGGTGAACGGGTTGAACCAGCGCTGGCGGCGCTGGTGAATGCCACTGCGGCCCGGGATCTGGATGCCAACGACCTCTTCGCCACTGCACCCGGACGGGAAACCGGTCACTTCTCGGATGCGATCCCGGCGCTGCTCGCCGTGGCCGAGCAACATCGTTCAACTGGCCGCGACCTCATCCTTGCCACCGTGATCGCCTATGAGATTCAGGCTGCGCTGGCGGAGAGCTATCAATGGCTGGACCGCGGTATCCACGCCGTCAGTCAGGTCGCCTGGGCGGTTCCGGCCGCCGCGGGACGACTGATGGGGCTGACCGAGCAAGAGATCGTCAACGCCGTCGGATTGTCTGGATCGACCGGCGGATTGATTCTGCAGTCATGGTTGAAACCAACCAAGCGAATCCCGATGATCAAGTCGGCTTCGGCCGGATTTGCCGCCATGCGAGGGATCGAAGCCGCGGACCTCGCCAGAGCGGGTATGACCGCGCCGCCGGATGCGCTGGAGACCCTGTTCGATCGTATCGAGGCCGATGCGCAGATCGAACGATTCGATCGACTGGAAGCTCGCGAAGAATTTGCGGTAACCCGGACGATCATCAAGCGCTATCCGGCGCAGATCTACACCCAGTCGGCGATTCAGGCCGCACTCGAACTGGCCTCACAGATCAAATCAGTTGACGATGTGGCGGTGGTAACCCTCTATGGACACCGGAAGGTTGCGGCTGGCGTTCAGGGATCCGGTGCTGCCTATACCCCGGAGACACGCGAGGCAGCCGATCACAGCACGCCGTTCGTCATCGCCGTGGCGTTGCGCGATGGAGCGTTCAGCCCGGCAAGCTATGAAGGCGAACCGTGGCTGGAAGAGTCGTTGCTCGATCTGATGCGCCAGATAGACCTGGTGATCGATCCAGAGCTCGACGAAGCCTTCGATTCGGCTGGCAAGCTCGGCTGCCGGCTGGTGATCGAGATGATAGACGGATCCGTGCTCCAGACGGAGATCGATCAGCCTTCCGGGCACCCGGATCGGCCGCTGTCGATGGCGGAGCTGGAGTCCAAGATGGCGGGTCTGGTCGGTTCTTCGCGTGCGAGTTCACTCACCGCCGCCGCGACGCAGCTCCGGGACGCTGACAGTATCGGTGCACTCCTGAACCAATGATCCTCCCTGCGGTACTTGCATGATCTGACAATCCTTCTATAATGCGCGCATCAGTCGAACACATGATTTCTGTACACCGGCGCGTTCTCTTCGCTGGCTGTCGAATCTGGGACCACGCAGCGAGGGCTATCCCTCGCGGGGCGTTACTGGGACCAACAGTTCAGTTATGGTGTTCCGGGTCTCACCTGACCGGGAGCTGCCAGTAGTGAGAGGTGCGTTGCGTGACTTCAGGCATTTCCGCGTTTACCCGAATGCGGCGACGAGTTGTGGCGATCCTCGGTCTGGTGACGCTAACGATTCTGACCACGGTTGTGGTGACCACGGCTCAATCCAGTAACGGCGATACGACACTGAGTGCCTGTATCGATTCCCGCAACGGTGCGCTCTACGGTGTTCAGACAGGTGACGCAAACCTGCGATGTGGCGCTGGCGATGAGCAAATCTCGTGGGCGATCGGTTCTGAAGATTCAGATGATTCAGACGACTCCAGCGATTCGGACGGCACCGATATTTTCTATGCAGGTTTCTGGGAATCGGGCGTCTCCTATCGTGCTGGCGCGATCGTCGAACACGAGGGAAGCTCCTATGTCTCCATGGTGGACGAAGTGACCAATGTCGAACCGCCAGATGGCTCGTACTGGGGTCTGCTGGCGGCAAAAGGTGAACCGGGCGAACGCGGGCCTGTCGGTCCCAGTGGCGATGCCGGTCAGGACGGTGAGGACGGTGAGGACGGCGCCGATGGTGCCGATGGAGCTGATGGAGATCGCGGTGCAACCGGGCAGCAGGGACCATCTGGCCTCGGTTTTGAGTGGCGGGGAGAATTTACCCCGACCATGCAATACGAGCCGAACGACATCGTGCAGTTCGAAGGGTCATCCTGGATCGCGATCGAGACATCGACCGGGAGCCAGCCAGACAGCAGCACCTCGTGGGAACTCTTCGCCAGCGGTGGAGAAGCCGCATCAAACGGTGACGACCCGCCAGGTGACGAGCCCGGTGGTGGACTGGACCTGGTCTACGTCGAGGAAATCGAATCCGGGATAAGCAGCAACGGTTTTACAACCGCTACCTGCCCGGAGAGCGCGCCCAATGTCCTCGGCGGCGGATACAGCACCCTTAATTCAGCCGGAGATCCTTATGAGTCCGGCGGGCTTGCGCTCGTTGCGGTAAGAATCAATGCGCCACAAGTCGATCCTGATGGCCCGGATAGTTGGCGGGTCGCCTGGGGTCAGTTGGCCAGCCCAAGCGGTGGAGATCAGCTCGCCGTGCACGCAGTCTGTGCCGGCGATTAGACCATCCAGTCGAGTACGATTGTCCAGCGGATATGGACAATCGTGGAAAGGCTGGAGCAGGTGACAACAGATCAACACTACGACGCGATCATCGTCGGTGGCGGGCACAACGGGCTTGTCTGCGCTCATTACCTGGCGAAAGCCGGAAAGCGGGTGCTGGTCATCGAGCGCCAGGACTTCGTTGGTGGCGCCGTGACGACCGAAGAACTCTGGCCCGGATTTTCGTTCCCGACCTACTCCTATGTCTGCTACGTGCTCCAGCCTCAGGTGATCGACGATATGCGCCTGCGTGATTACGGCTTTCAGGTTCATCAGATGGACCCCACCTACTTCCTGCCGTTCCCGGACGGGCGAAGAATTCTCTCCTGGCGTGACGAAAATGCCTTCGCCCGTGAGATAGCACAGTTCTCGGAACGCGATGCGGCCGCGCTCCCGCGATTTCAGGAGATCGAACGCCGAATGGCGAGCCTGGTACATCGCTGGATCATGAAGCCAGCCCCGAGCTATGAGCAGATGCTGGATGATGCTCGCCAGACCGGTGATGAAGCGCTGCTCGAGCGAATGTTCACTGGATCGCTTGCCGGATTGCTGGAAGAGCACTTCGAGTCGCCCGAGGTGCAGGGCTTCTTTGCAATGGCGTGGGATGCTGGTGATCCAGATGCGCCGGGAAGCCTGCTTTCGTCGGTGTTCCCGATGATCAGCATATTCACCCGTCCTGAAGACTACGGCATCGTTACCGGCGGAATGGGAACCATTACCCAGGCGATGGCCGCGTCGGTGATGGCTGATGGCGTGGAGATTCGCACTGCGTCCGAGGTGAAGGAGATTCTGCTCGACGATTCAGGTGCCGCGGGCGTCCGACTCGTCGATGGACAGGAAATCCGCGCTGACATGGTGATCTCCAATGCTGACCCGAAGCGAACCTTCCTCAGTCTGGTCCCGGATGGATCATTGCCATCGGCGTTTGTCGATCAGGTGAAGAATCTGAAGACTCAGGCTGCCTATCTCAAGTTTCACGCGGCACTGACGGATCTTCCCGATTTCACCCGCTACTTTGGGGATGACTACGATCCCCGGTATCTTGCCTACACAAATATCCGGCCGTCACTCGATGCAGCGCGAAAGTGCTGGGCGGACGCTATGAGTGGCCAGGTGACGGACTCTCCTTTGCTCTCGATCCAGATTCCGTCGGTTCTCGACGAGACGCTGGTTCCGAATGGCGGTCATGTGATGTCGATCTGGGTGCAGTATGCGCCGGTCGATCCGGCCAACGGAACCTGGGATGAACTGCGGGAATCAACTGGCGAGGCGCTGATCGACATCATGCAAGAGTATGCTCCGAACATCCGCGAGGTTATTCGCGACTGGACGCTCTTCACACCGCGTGACATCGAACAGCGTGTCGGCCTGACCGATGGAAACATCCGGCATATCGACATGATCGCCGGGCAGGTCTTCGATCAACGGCCACTACCCGGCTACGCCGACTACTCCACCCCGATCGATCGCTTCTACCTGTGCGGTGCGGGAACGCATGGCGGTGGCGAAGTAACCGGCGCGCCCGGACACAATGCAGCGAAGGCGATCCTACAGCGGTAGGAGAGGCCATCCCGGGGTCGCCTCCTATCGTGTGATCCCGTTTAATCAGACGGGAATCGACGAGTGGTCGACCCTGTGATGCTCGAGCGTAGCTCCGGGATTGGATTTCCAGTTTGTTCAAGATATTCGCTGCATTTATCGGGGTGGCTGCGCTAGCGCTCGGTGGTGCCGTGCTGCTGTTGATCTGGATTACCTCGATGACGCCTATTCAGGACACGGATGAATCGATCCCGGCGGGCGATCCTCCAACGGCTGAGGAATGGATCGACATGGGGGCAGTGCTGTTCGCGGTCGGCGAGGTAGATGCGGTCTACGGGGCTGAATGGAGCTCCAGTGATCAATCACGGCCGGGGACTCCCTGGGACGTTTCGGACTTCCCGGATGATATCTGGATTCACACCCCGGTGATCGTGGATCTCGCCGGACCACCGGTGCTGATTCGGCCAGAGATGTTCGAAGAGCTGGAGACGAATCCGCCGGAAGTCGATCTCTTGCTGGCGCTGAGAGGTGGCGAGATCGGTGATGATCGCTACACGGTGATCGACGGGCAGAATCGGGACTTTGCGACTGGAGAGCAGGTGGCGCTGGTGCTCGGCGTGAAGGACAACGATCTGGATGACCCGGAGCTGATCGGCACTGCGCATGGAACCGGATGGGAGTTCCTCGGTCGGTACGAGATCGAGGATGAGACTGCGATCATTCAGTGGGGTGATGAGACCGTCGAGTATTCATTGCCCGATCTCGTGGCCGAGTTCCGGGACGCGAGTGAGTAGCGGGCCTCACCCCCTGCCCGCGGCGCCCGCGATTATTTCTGCAGGGGTCGACGCCCCTGTCGACCCTCGATGTCGCGCACGGTGAATCATTGACAGGAAGCCGATAATGCTTCCGTCTGAGTTGCAGATCTCGCGGAGCGGGCTGGCAGGGGCGCCAGCCCCTACATTCGAATCAGATTGAGGAATGGCCCTCACCCCCGGCCGCTCTCCCAAATCTGGGAGAGGGGAGAAATCATTCGGTGATTTGTTGGATCAATAAACCCGTTCGACGGTGCTCTTGATTCGGTTCAAGGCTTCCTGCAGGTTCTCCATCGAGTTGGCGTAGGAGATCCGGATGTACCCCTCCCCAGCGGCGCCGAACGATGTGCCGGATACGAGGGCAACGTGTCCCTCATACATTAGATCGTTGGCGACATCATCCGAGGTCTTTCCAAGCTGTTTGACGTTCGGGAAGACGTAGAACGCGCCGGCCGGCTGAATGCAACTGATTCCCGGGATCTCGTTCAGCCCAGTCACCATCATGTCCCGACGCCGTCGGAATTCCTCGACCATCGCTTCAACTGGCTCCTGTGGTCCGGTCAGGGCGGCGATGCCCGCCTGCTGAATAAAGCCCGGGGTGCAGGAGTTGCAGTTTACCGCCAGTCGAGTGACCTGCTCGGCCAGCTTTGTCGGCATCACGCCGTATCCGAGGCGCCAACCGGTCATGGCGAACGTCTTGGAGAAGCCGTCCAGGATAATCGTCCGTTCTCTCATCCCGGGGTAGGTCGAGATACTCTTCGGTACGGTGTCGTAGTCGTAGGCGATTCGCGAGTAGATCTCGTCGGACATCACCATGAAGTCGTGCTTTACCGCCAGACGGGCCAGTTCTTCGAGCGATTCTTCGGAAATCATCCCGCCAGTCGGGTTGTGTGGCGAGTTGATGATCACCAGCTTCGTCTTGTCGTTCACCAGCGAGCGAATCTGATCCGGCGAGAACCCAAACCCTTCTTCTTCTTTCAGTTCCAGCGGCACCGGTGTCGCTCCGGAAAAATTAACCACCGACTGGTAGATCGGGAAGCCGGGATCGGGGTAGACGACTTCGTCGCCCTCACCAGCCAGTGCCAGAATCACGAAGAACATGATCGGTTTGCCGCCCGGTGTCACCACGACATGTTCCGGCGCGAACTCGATCTCCCGCGTCTCGCTGGTGTAATCGGCGATCGCCTTGCGAAGGGCTGGAATTCCGGCAGTCGGCGTATAGTGGGTGTCGCCACTCCTTAGCGCATCTACCGCGGCATCGACGATGTGCTGGGGCGTGTCGAAGTCCGGTTCGCCGAGTTGCAGATGGATGACGTGCTTTCCTTCCGCCTCGAGCGCTCTTGCCCGGACCAGTACATCGAAGGCGGTCTCGGTGCCGAGCTTGCTCATGCGATCAGCGAGTTTAATCTCGACTGCACCACTCATCGTGGTCTCCTCCCGGTATTATCATTGTGTAAGGCTGTTGCGGGGCAACATTGCAGATGATAAGAAACTCTAGCTGATTACGCCACTCTTACTGTTCATGTTGCGTGTCTGCCGCGGTAGCGATTTTGAGTTAAACAGCAAATGTTTGTGAGGGATCTGTGCGAGTTCTGGTGGTTGGTGGAGCGGGATATATCGGAAGTCACACGGCACTGACGCTGGCTGAGGCCGGCCATCAGCCCGTGGTGTTCGACAATCTCACGATGGGCCATGAGTGGGCCGTTCAGTGGGGCGAGTTTGTGCAGGGTGATCTGTCAGATGCTGATCTGCTTCGCAAGGTCCTGCGTGAGCATCAGATTGAAGCCGTGATTCACTTTGCCGCGTTCGCCTACGTCGGAGAGTCGGTGCAGAACCCGCGCAAGTATTTCGAGAATAACCTCGTCTCTACGCTCTCACTGCTTCATGCGATGCTCGACTCAGATGTCCGGCAGATCATCTTCTCCTCAACCTGTGCCTCATACGGCATCCCTGAACAGGTTCCGATCAACGAATCCCACCCACAGAACCCGATCAACCCGTATGGCGATTCCAAGCTCATGGTCGAGCGGATTCTCCACTGGTACGGCGAAGCCTACGATCTGAAATGGATCGCGCTGAGGTACTTCAATGCGGCGGGCGCCGATCCGCAGGGGCGGATTGGTGAGTCGCACGATCCAGAGACGCATCTGATTCCGCTGGTGATCGATGCCGCGCTGGAACGTCGCGGGCCGGTGCAGATTTTCGGCACCGACTACGCCACGCAGGATGGAACCGCCGTCCGGGACTACATCCATGTCCTCGATCTGGCTGACGCACATGTTCGGGCGCTCGAATACCTGGCCGGCGGCGGCGAGAGCCAGCCGATCAACCTTGGCACTGGTCGCGGGTACTCTGTGCGAGAGGTGGTGGAGAGTGTCGGGCGGGTGAGTGGTCGCCCGGTACCGTTCGAGGAAGGTCCCCGTCGAGAAGGTGATCCTCCGGAACTCGTGGCAGACCCTTCACGTGCCCTAGAGGTTCTCGGGTGGCGCGCTCGCTACCAGGAGCTGGATGACATCGTCGGGACCGCCTGGGAATGGCATTCGAAGAGCTAGCGTGGTCGTTTGGCGGTCTCTCATTTAGCTGAACGCATCGAGTCGATGGCCCCAGGGTGCGGAAGGAAGCGCCGGTATGTTGAGTATGATCCTGACTTCTTGGAATCTCTTTATGTCTGTTGTCTCTGGTCTGACTGATCCGGCGTTCCGCAAGATCCTGTTGAGTGCTCTCATCCTGCTGATGTCTGGCACGATAGCAATGAACCGGATCGAACAGTGGAGCATTGTCGATTCGTTTTATTTCAGTGTTATTGCCCTGACTACTGTTGGATTTGGCGACTTCGCACCGCAGACAGACCTCGGGAAGATCTTCACCGCGTTCTACGTCCTGGGTGGCGTCGGAGTGATCGTTGCCTTCGTCAATGCGTTAGGCGCACGGCGTATCGAGCGCGCGAGATTGCCTAGACGGAAGCATCACGACCACGCTACAGTGGATGAAACGAAGAATTGAAAGGAGCCTGATGTGCCGAGACCTCATGACCGCGGAGGCTGGTCGACGGACGAGCCGATCGAGCAGGATGATCACGCCTGGCACGACTGGGAGCGGCAGACCGCGGTATTGCCGAACCTGCTGAAGAGCAAGGGGATTATGGTCACGGATGAGCTGCGACGGGGTATCGAGGCTCTTCCAGCCGATGAGTATGAGCGGTTGACCTATTTCGAGCGGTGGTCGGCATCGCTGGAGATGTTACTCGTCGAAAAGGGCCATCTGACGACTGAGGAGATCGATGCCCGGGTCAGCGAGCTCGAAGAACGCTGGGAGGCTGACCAGTGATCACATCAGGACGATTTCAACCTGGCGATGTCGTGCTGGTGAGAAACGATGATCCGCCGCATCACCATCGAACGCCCTGGTATGTCATGGGGAAAACCGGCTGGATCGATGCCGTGTATGAACCGTGGCCCAACCCGGAAGAGATGGCCCACGGTCAGCACAACGCGGCGAAGATCCCGCTCTATCGGGTGGAGTTCGATCAGCGCGATCTCTGGGATAGCTACGACGGACCGGAACGGGACCGCCTGGTGATCGATATCTTTGAACACTGGCTGGAGCCAGCATCTGGAGGTGACTCATGAGCGACCACGGGCATGATCACGAACACGGACACGATCATAGTCACGGCAATGGCCACCCGCACCGTCACCCGCCCGCGCCCGACATCGAACTGAGCGACCGGGCGAAGCGCAGCCTGGCGATTCAGGAACTGCTGGTCGAAAAGGGAATCGTCGAGCCGCACGAGATCAGGCGACGCGTCGAAGAACAGCGCGGCTCACCGATGAACGGTGCGCGGGTTGTGGCGCGGGCCTGGGTCGATCCCGAGTTCAAGCAAAGGCTGTTGGCCGATGCCCGGTCCGCCGTCGCCGAGATGGGTTTCGAGTTTCCGGATGACACCGGGCTGGTGGTGCTCGAAAACACTGAAGAGCGGCATCATCTTGTGGTCTGTACGCTCTGCTCGTGCTATCCGGGGGCGTTGCTTGGTCCGCCGCCGGACTGGTACAAGAGCCTCCCCTATCGCTCCCGAGCGGTTAACGAGCCGCGCAGTGTGATGAGTGAGTTTGGCCTGGAGATCGGCGACGAGCGAGAAGTTCGGGTTGTTGATAGCACTGCCGAGCTTCGCTACATGATCCTGCCGAAACGCCCTGCAGGCACCGAGGGCATGTCCGAAGACGAGCTGGCCCAGCTGGTTCCACGGGACAGCATGATCGGCGTTGCCGAGCCGATGTCACCAGACATGGTACAAGCCTGATCGTCTGCTACTTATGTTGAGATGAACTACGGGCCGGGATAACCCCGGCCCGCTTGTGTGTCGGCTAGCGGCCACCCGCGATTCCGGGCCCGAACGGATCTGCGCCGCCATAGCGCAGCCCTGTTCCGGGATCGACCTGGACGCCGGTCGGACTTGCGAATGCCCGGGGCGCAAAGGTGACTTCCGCTGGAGTCACGCTGTGACCCATCGCCCGGAGCTGTTCGATCGTCTCCGGTCCGACTCGCTCGTCTGCGAGCAGGGTTCCACTGGAGCAATCGATGAGTGGGGCCTCGCAGGCTTCCTGAATGTCCATCCCGAACTCGATGACATCCAGCACCATCTGCATACAGGTGTCCATGATCCGGCGACCGCCTGGCGCGCCAACTCCCAGAATCGGCACTCCATCGCGAACGGCGATTGCGTGAGCCATGCTGGAAGCAGGTCGCTTGCCGGGTGCAATCGAGTTTGCCCGACCTGGCACTGGATCGAACAGGTTCATGCTGTCGTTCATCATGACGCCGGTGCCAGGGACGGTGACCGTGGATCCGAAGATCAGCGTCAGGGTCTGAGTTACCGAGACGATGTTGCCGTCGCCATCGACCACCGAATAGTGAGTGGTGCAGCCCTCGTCTTTGTTGCCGGGATCTGCACCGGGACCGAATTGCTGGCTGATTCCGGAGCCTGGGCTCACCGGTGTGGCCTTCTGCAGATCGATCTCGGCTCGACGTTCGGCGGCGTAGGCTTCCGAGTTCAGGCGTGCCCAGTCGGTGTCCACCGTATCCGGGTCGCCGATGTAGGCGTTTCGATCGGCGTATCCACGGCGACTCGCTTCGGCGATTTTGTGCAGCGTTGCGGCTGAATTGAAACCGGTGGAGCGAAGATCGAGCCCGTTGAGGATTTGTAGCGCCTCTCCGGTGTTCACACCGCCAGCCTGATACGGCAGTAGCAGCAATTCCACGTCACGGTAGTTGACGACAAGCGGATCGACTTCGACCGGCTCGAATCCGGCCATGTCCTCAGCCGTCAGGATTCCGCCGAGCTTCTGCACGTGGTTGGCAATCTTCTGGGCGACGTCACCTTTGTAGAAGCCGTCTGGTCCTTGAGCGGCGATCGTCCGCAGTGTCTCGGCGAGCTCTGGCTGTTTGATGCGTGGCGGTTCGGTCCCGAAGAGCGGTGCGGGCGGGCTACCGTTCTCCAGAAAGATCCGGGCCGTTTCGTCGTCGCGTGCGATCGTGCTCTGCTGGGAGGCGATCAACATACCACGGAGCCAGTCAACCGGGAATCCTTCTTCAGCGAACTGGATCGCAGGTTGCAGGACGTCCTTGAGGTCCATCGTCCCGTACTTTTTCAATGCGTGACACATTCCGGCGACCATGCCGGGCACCAGGATAGAGAGTGGTCCGAATGCGTTGGCCTGATCCTTTACGCCGCCGAACCCGACCGTGGTCTGATTGTCTCCCTCTTCCAGGGTGTACATGTCAGCAGTGGCTGCGCCGGGAGCTCGTCCAAAGTAGTCGATCACCGTCCGACGACCATCGGCCATCTGAATCGTCATGAAGCCGACTCCGCCGACCCCGCTCATCCATGGTTCGACCACGCCAATAGCGAAACCGGTGGCCACCGCAGCATCGATGGCGTTGCCACCCTTGCTCATCATGTCGAGCCCTGCCTGAACCGCAAGTGGGTGCTTGGCGGCGACCATCGTGTTTCGGGAGACTGCCAGATCTCGGCTTACGCGGAGTGTTGTTTCGGAGCTGAACACCGGAGAAGTCCTTTCGATGGGTCTTGCCATTCGTTTGGTACATACGAGAGTCATACTACCGGGGAGACCCCAGGATGGCAACGATTGTCTGATCGCATCGAGTCGAGTCCCTGCTGAAGCGCCGAGTTCACTTGCAACTCCTGCATTCGACGAATACCCTCGCCACAGATGCGAGTAACTCGGACGACGCGATCGCGCTGGCAATTCGTGAGGTATGCAAGCATCTCGAGTTCGATGCCGGGCATGCCTGCGTTGTGCATAGTGGTGATGTCAGGACCGCGGTCCCGTTGCGGAACTTCTGGTATCTGGTTCGACCAGACGGGATGAGAGATCTTGTTGAGGCGTGAGACGCGCACTCGTTCAAGGCCGGTTAGGAACTTGTCGGGCAGGTAGTCGAGAGTGGAAAACCTGTCTGGTACCCGGACGTCCGACCCGAATCCGGTTATCTCAGGGAGGATGCCGCTGATTCAGCCGATCTGCGCACTGGTGTCTTTATGCCGGTGATGATCCAGTAACAGGTTGTCGCCGTTCAGGAGTTCTACTCTTGCGCCGTGCTCTCGATTCGCGATGTCTCCGAACAGCACGTTTCAGCAGTCAACGTCGCGATGTTCGTGAAAAAGACCGATGGATACCTTGCGCTGGATCTCCTGGCGGCGCCATCTCTTGCTCCGACGGTGATCTCTGGCATCGTGCAGATTGCCCAGAATCTCGGGATCCGGGTGATCGCTGAGGGAGTGGAATCACTGACCAATCAGCACTTCGCGCGATCGATCGGCTGCAACTTTGTCCAGGGGTACCGCTACGCAGTGCCGCAGGCGGCATCCCGCGCTGCAGAGACTCTCGAAGCGCACCGAGGGTAGCCGTGTACTAGGTGCCACACTTTCTGCATGCTGGCCCAAACCTCCCAATTTGGTGTCGGTCCATGGTCCCTCGCGCAGAAATTCGTACTCTCCACGGGGTCTCGTGTGCTAGTCTCAATCAGCGGTCCAGACGTGCGTAGCGGACTGTCAATCTTCACTTCCGGTTGCTGGCCGGAGCCAGATATCTGAGTGGTCCGATTCATAATGCGGCTGACACCTTCTGTGATAACTCAGGAACTCATCGAGGCGATTCCGGACCCGGTGCTGGTGGTCGCCACGGATGATTCTGTGCTCCTTGCAAACCAGCCAGCGGTCCGGTTGTGCGAGCTCGATGATTTAAATGTCCAGTCGCTCCACTTCGCTGAGATTGTTACCGGTAACTCGAGTTCGGGAACCTCAGTCACGGTGAGAACGTGCCAGAGCGGCCGGACAATCCCGGTCAGCGACACGCTTCCACATGTTCGTGATCCTGACGTCGTGGTGCATGTGCTTCGCCCGGAAGAATCCCCGGTCGGAGCGTCGACGGTTCTCGACACGCTCGTCGAGGGCGTCATGGTCGTTTCCGCTGATGGCGACATTCTGTATGTCAATCAGCCCGGACGAACCATGCTGGGTTGTCGCGGCGGTTACCCACAGGCAGGTGTACGGGAGATCATCACCGACCCTGCAGGATTCGATGATCCCGAATCTGCCGGAGCGCACTTACTCGATAATCTGCTGGCTGGGCGCGAATCAACGCTGAATGAACCGGCTATCGCAATCTGTGAGTCGGCAAGTCCGGTGGAGGTGAT
>REEK01000115.1 GCA_007695115.1 Sphaerobacteraceae bacterium | reverse complement strand
TGGATATGTCGCCTGGAATCGGACCAGCTTCGCCGATCTTCTCACCCACTGGGGCGCTTTCGTCTTTCTTCTCGCTCTTTTCTCCTCGTCAATTCTCTTCACACATCGAGCCGAACTACGAAACCGCTCACTCCTGATCACGTGTATCGTTGCGGCGATTCTCGCAGTCGCCCTCATCACCGCCACGCCAGCGATGTTGGTCTTCGCAATTGCTGGCTCGGGCATCGCACTCCTCGCTCTGCACCGTGAGACAACTCAACCAGATCGGTTTTCCGCAATCCTGATTCTGATTGCACTGCTCACTCTGACAGCAATTGAGTTCGTGTTTCTGCAGGATCCATTTGGTGATCGTATGAATACTGTCTTCAAATTCGGCTTCCAGGCATGGGCACTCCTGGCGATTGGGATCGGAGCGCTGGCCCCCGGGATTCTGAAGATCGCAAGGAGAAGCATTCCAGCTTCCACCGCGCAGATTCACTCGGTCGCCGCAATCGCACTGGTTGTCCTTATCGTCGCCACTGCAGTCTATTCGCCAGTTTCGGCCTATCGATGGACTAACGGGTTCCATGACTGGCGTGGCCTTGATGGGATCCAATACATCGAGCAATGGAATCACGACGAACAGGTTGCAATGTCATGGCTCAGGCAACATCGAGATGAAGTCTCGGTAGTTGTCGAGGCTCCGGGTTGTGCCTATGGATCAGACAATGGGATCCCGCACAATCGTGTTTCGATCATCACGGGAATTCCGACGATCATTGGCTGGGAGGGCCATCAGGCCCAGTGGAGACGCGGGCAACCTGACCGACTCGGCGAGTTCGCGGAACGCCGGGATATGATGAACCTGACCTATGAGGATCCGGCGGCAGCAGAACCGTTTCTCCGGGAACTGGGCGTGACTCACGTCTTCTTCGGGACCCATGAACAGCTGGGGTATGCTACGTGTGAAGCGGGTCCGCCATATCCATCGGACACACCGCAGCGTCTCGAAGAAGCTGGATGGATGCTGGTTCATCAATCGGGTGACGTTCTGATCTATGAGATTCCGCATCTGAACGCCGAAAATTGACCATTTCCCCGCTATTGTGCTAGACTATGAGACGGTTTGAGGACTGAAGCCGCGTCCCGGTGTGTCCGGAGCGGTGTCGTATTGTTTTCACAGGGAGGCTTCGATTAGCACTTCGAGACCCGCTCGGGTAAATGAGCGCATTCGAGTTCCGGAAATCCGTCTGATTGACGAAGAGGGCGAACACGTAGGCGTAATTCGCACACGTGAAGCGATGGATATGGCTCGCGAACGAGGTTATGACCTCGTTGAAGTGCAGCCAAACGCAGCCCCACCGGTCTGCCGGCTAATGGACTACGGCAAGTACCGGTATGAAGAAAGTCGACGTGAGCGAGATTCACGTCGTCGGCAGCGCACTGCTGCGCTGAAGGAAGTCCGATTGCGACCAAAGATTGACGACCATGATCTCGACACCAAAGCGCGTCAGGCGCGGAAGTTCTTGAAATCAGGGTCGAAGGTCAAGCTTTCGGTTCTTTTTCGCGGTCGGGAAATCGCCCACCAGGATATTGGGCGATCACTTCTTGTCCGGGTTGGAGAACAGTTGAGCGACCTGAGCACGATCGACCAGCAACCTCATATGGAGGGTCGTTCGATGGTGATGCTGATAAGTCCGGTTTCCGAAGCGCAAATGTCGGATGATGCGGACGATGCAGACGAAGCCTCTGATCAGCTCGCTGACAACGAGAATTAGTACTGAACAGGTCTGCCGGTTTTCGGAGGCCTTCCCTGACAAGGGAGAGGCCTCTACCGGCGTGAGCGTGTGCGTCGAGATGACGCTGGAGGTGAGAATCAAATGCCGAAGATGAAGACCCATAAGGGGACGAAACGGCGCTTCAAGATCACCGGCTCAGGCAAATTTATGCGAGCCAAAGGTATGAAGAGCCACAATCGCCGGAAGAAGTCTCCGCGGACACTGCGTATGTTCGATCGGATGCTCGAAGTGGACAAGTCCGACGTCAAGCGAATCAAAGCCAAGCTGCCATACGGCGCTTAGGTTCGTTGGAGACCAGAACAAGAGGAGTCAGGATCGATGGTACGCGTAAAACGTGGTGTAACCACCAAGCGCCGTCATAACAAGACGTTGGCCCTCACGAAGGGCTATCGTGGAACGCGCAGCACGCTGTATAAGCGTGCTAATGAAGCGGCAATGCGGGCTGGTCAATACCAGTATCGTGACCGCCGTAATCGAAAGCGCGAAATGCGAAAGCTCTGGATCCAGCGCATCAACGCTGCGTCGCGGCAAAACGGAATGCCCTACAGCCATTTGATGAATGGCCTGAAGAGCGCCGGTGTCGAAGTTGACCGCAAGATGCTGGCAGACCTTGCCGTCCGGGACCCGGAAGCATTTACGGAATTCGTCACCGTCGCACGCGAAGCGCTCTAGATCCATTCGCGATCGTGAGTATCGACACTCCAGCTGACATCACCTCACCACGAAATCGATGGATCAAGCTCGCCCGCTCCCTTCACCGCCGAAAGGCGCGAAATCAGGAGCGGGCAATGCTTGTCGAAGGAATCCGTCCGTTGCGAGAGCTGCTGGTATCGGAATCGCCTGTTCTGGCTATCCTGGTGTCGCCCGAGGCGGCAGAAATCCCAGAGGTCGAACAGATTCTCGACACGGCACGAGATCGAGCAGAACTCGTCGCCACCGTGCTTCCTGACATCCTGCAATCGGCGGCCGATACCGATTCCCCACAAGGGATTCTGGCTATCGCCGGAATGCCGGACTGGAGCGATTTCGCGCCAGTGGAACGCGACCCGCTGATCCTCATTGCGGATCGGGTACGCGATCCGGGAAATCTCGGAACCCTGATCCGATCGGCGCATGGTGCAGGTTGCAACGCGATTCTGGTAAGCCGGGAGAGTGCTGATCCTTTTTCGCCCAAGGTCATACGGTCAAGTGCTGGCAGTGTTTTTCATTTGCCTGTAGTTCGGTTCAACTGGTCGAATCCCCCATCATGGCTGGATGGTGTTGATGTGTACATCACGGAGGCCGAGACAGAGGCGACATATGATGACATCGACTGGACTCGACCGGCCGCGATTGTTATCGGGAATGAAACCGAAGGCGTCTCGAAAGCCGCTTTTGCCCATGCAGACGGAACAGTTGGTATACCGCTTGCGAATAGTTTAGAGTCACTGAACGCAGGAATCGCTGGTTCAGTCATTCTTTTCGAAGCCTGGCGCCAACGTCGGCGTCAATAAGAGGTCAGGCACATGTGCAGAGCGGACGCTCATGAAACGCTGTGTCTGTTGTTTACTGGTAGCTAAAGCTCGTTGGGAATAACGAGATAACGGCTAACCACCATGGAGGGATTGAACATGAGAAAGAGTGATCTCGTAAAAGCAGTAGCGAAGTCCGTTGATCAGCCGGAGAGCCAGGTCTCGAACGTGATTAACGCCACGTTCGATGAGATCGAAAGTTCGCTGGCCGGCGGAAATGAAGTCACTATCACGGGCTTTGGAACATTCAGGATCAGCGAGCGGGCAGCTCGTGAGGGTCGAAATCCACAGTCGGGTGAGAAGATGACGATCCCAGCTCGCAAGAGCCCGAGCTTCAAGCCAGGCAGCCAGCTCAAGCGTGCAGTTGCCGGCGAGGACTAGTCACTTCCGCCTCGTGAATCAGTATCGAGCAAGAAACTCCTGCCGACTATGTGTCGGTAGGAGTCTCTGTTCTCATCCAGGATTCATGTTTCCTATAGCTTGAGAAGTCAACGTTACTTCGAGGGCGGCACTGCCGTTCTGAGGACTTCCATAAGATTCGTCTGGCCGGCTTCAACGGCTGATTTCACCGCGCTCTTGATCGCAATTTCGTCTGACCCACCATGAGCGATCATCACCAGGCCATTGACGCCCAGGAGCGGCGCTCCACCGTACTCCCGGTAGTCCAGTGCCCGCCCAGCACGCCTCATCGCCGGCTTGAGCAACGCTGCGAGCAGTGACGTGTACCAGGTCCGTTTGAACTCCTCGCGAAGACTGGTCTGGAACAGGGACATGATCCCCTCACCTGTCTTCAGCAGGATGTTCCCGGTAAACCCGTCGGTGACGAGTACGTCGCAGGGCTTATGGGGTATGTCGCGTGACTCCACGTTGCCAACGAACCGGAGATCTTCGTCTCCATCCAGTAAATCGAACGCCTGGCGGGTGATTGCGTTTCCTTTTCCACGCTCTTCGCCATTGCTCACCAGTCCGATTCGCGGATTCGGAGTCTGCTTGGCCACGCGAGAATAGGCAGCTGCCAGCCTGGCATGTTGCCAGAGATGCTCGGGCCGTGGGTCGACCAGTGCGCCAGCGTCGATCAGCAGTAGCGGGGTATCGGAGGCAGTCGGAATCGGGACAGCTATCCCTGGCCGATGAACGCCAGGCAGCCGACCCAGTCCTACTACGGCGCAGGCGACTACTGCCCCGGTATTGCCGGCGGAGATGAAGGTATCGGCATCGCCTGACCGCAGGATCTGGATTCCTACTGGCATTGAAGCTCTGCTCCGGCCTCGAACGGCCGAGACCGCTTCGTCTTCCATGGAAACCTGTTCGGGGGCGTGAACGATCTCAACGAGGTGCGCCGGATACGATCGATCACCGATTGCCTTGAGAATCTGGTCCTCGTCGCCAATCAGAAGGACGCGAACATCCATCTCCACCGCAGCATCGATCGCCGGGTTGACGGTCACTCCGGGTCCAATGTCGCCACCCATCGCATCGAGAGCTACGGTGAAACGACGTGATTTCTGGTCCTGGTCCGGCGATGTTGATTCGTCAGCACTCATCAGACGTCGAGATTCTCAACTTCGCGAGCGTGAGTCTGAATGAATCGCTTTCTCGGAGGCACCGCATTCCCCATCAGCATATCGAAGGTTTCGTCTGAACGAACCGCATCATCGATCGTCACCTGAAGCAGTGTGCGGGTCTCAGGGTTCATCGTCGTTTCCCAGAGTTGCTCCGGGTTCATCTCACCCAGTCCCTTGTACCGCTGCTGTTCCCAGCGCCGATCCGGGAATTCCCGAAGAATCTCGTCACGCTCTGGATCAGAGTAAACGTAGTGAATATCTCGCCCACTCTCAAGCTTGTAGAGCGGTGGCTGTGCGATATAAAGCCGACCGTCGATGATGAGGCTCTCGAGATTGCGGAAGAAGAACGTCAGGAGCAGCGTCCGGATGTGGGCGCCGTCGACGTCAGCATCAGTCATGAGAATGACCCGATGATAGCGCAGTTTCGAAGCATCGAGCTGATCACCGATTCCGGTTCCCAGCGCAGTCACCAGTGCCCGGATCTCCTCGTTTTGCAGCATTTTGTCGAGACGAGCCTTCTCGACGTTGAGGATCTTGCCTCGCAGCGGAAGAATCGCCTGGAACTGGCGATCACGTCCCTGTTTCGCCGAGCCTCCTGCGGAGTCACCCTCGACGATGTACAGTTCGGATTTCGCGGGGTCTCGCTCTGAACAATCTGCCAGTTTGCCCGGGAGGCTGAACGTTTCGAGCGACCCCTTTCGCTGCACCAGCTCACGTGCTTTCCGCGCGGCTTCTCGCGCTCGTGAGGCGTTCACGCACTTCTCGATGATTCGACGTGCGGCCGTTGGATTCTCCTCAAGGAACCGTGCCAGCCCCTCATGGACGGTCGACTGGACGATGCCGGCGACCTCGGCGTTACCGAGTTTGCGCTTGGTCTGGCCCTCGAACTGTGGCTCAGCGATCTTGACGCTCACGATGGCTGTCAGGCCCTCTCGGACGTCTTCTCCACTAAGACTCTCATTCGTCTCCTTGATCATCCCGTTCTTGCGTGCGTAATCGTTGATGACCCGGGTCAGACCCGTCTTGAATCCAGTCAGGTGTGTTCCACCGTCGCTGGTGTTGACATTGTTGGCAAACGTATAGGTCGATTCGCCATAGCCGTCGTTGTACTGCAGCGCAACTTCGGCGAAACACCCATTGGCCTCCCTTGAGGCGTAGAACGGACGTGGATGCAGCGCCAGTTTGTTGCGGTTGATGTGCCGGACAAAGGAAACGATGCCGCCATCGAAGTAGAATGACATCTCCCGGTCCTTGCGCTCATCCACAAATGTCATCTGCAGCCCGCGCGTCAGGTAGGCGGTCTCGCGGAAACGCTGCATGAGGGTCTCGAAGGAGTAGTCCAGATCTTCGAAAATCGTCTTGTCGGCCTTGAAGCTGATCGTGGTGCCATGATCGTCTGGATCTGCATCACCGACGATTCGCGGTGGCCCCTGTGGAACACCAGTCTCGTATCGTTGCTCCCAGCGTTTGCCCTCTTTGCGAACCTCGGCGACAACCCATTCCGACAACGCGTTCACGACTGATGCGCCGACGCCGTGAAGTCCGCCGGAGACCTTGTAACTGTCTCCCCCGAACTTCCCGCCAGCGTGAAGCACGGTCATGATCACTTCGAGCGCGGAGATCCCCTCTTCTTCGTGTATGTCGATCGGGATACCACGGCCGTTGTCGCTCACCGTAACCGCGCCGTCTTTGTGGATCGTTACCCTGATCAAATCACAGTGACCAGCCAGTGCCTCGTCGACACTATTGTCGACGATCTCATAGACCAGTTGATGCAATCCACGATAATCGGTACTGCCGATATACATCCCGGGTCGCTTGCGAACTGGGTCCAGCCCCTTCAGAACAACGATATTCTTGGAGTCGTATCGCGGTGAATCTTCCACGGTATGTGAGCCTTTCTGTCAGTTCGCGTTCGAACCGGTAATGTCCGCTGGTTCTATTAGTTGAGCACGGAGTTGGAAAAAGAGCACCAGCGAAGCGATCAAGCCTGTTGCAAGATATGCATTGACGACGATTGCGAACGGAGCGCTCCAGTTGGATTCAACGAAAGGTGACAATGCAAACGGAACACCGAGTCGAATCAAAAGAAAAATCAGCAACAACCCGATCAGTCCGAGAAAGTTCTGCTGCACCACTCGATAACTGCGTTGCAACGCCTTCGTGATCGCTGACTCTCCATCAGCGAGCGAGACGCCGGAGAACAGGAAAAACAGTCCAAGCCAGCCTCCGAGGAGAATCGCCGCCCAGACGATCAGCGCGGTGGCCTCGATGCCGGCCATCTCCAATCCAAACCCGACCAGTAAAAACGGAATCATCAAAAAAACGACCAATAGAACGCCGAGCAGCATCGCCCCTGTTGTCTTGAGCGTGGCTACGATCGGCTGAATCGCAAGATCTCTAATCAGAATCGGTTCACGTCGGACTAACTTCGACATGATCATAAGATTCGTAATCAGAACGAATAGCGCCACGAATGCAAAACCGAAAATCGCCCCGGCGCCAGCTACTCCGCTGATCACTATCACCCGTTCGGTCCAGAAGCTCGCCTCGGATGATCGAACCGCAATAGTGTCGAACAGCGTGGGTGTCAACATGGCTCCGACCCCGGCCAGTTCGATCGATGGCGCCTCGCCTGATGCCCATCTCTGCCAGAGATTCTGACCGGGCCAATCGTGAACAACGAGCCGCAAATTCGACCAGAGCGCCACGTCTACCAGGAGAATCACCCAGATCAGGTATGGTCGCTGATTCAATAGCCCGAAGGCGAGCCCGATGGTATCGACAACACCAGGAGTCTTCCCAGCAACTTGATCGGGAGACTGACGCTCGCTCATCATAGCGCGACGGGAATGCTAGTAGCGATCGATCTCGAGCAAACGTTCATCTGTGATTCCGAAATGATGCGCGATCTCGTGAATCACCGTCTCGCGAACCACGCGCTCAACGTCTCCATCGGTATCGCTGGCCTCGTTGAGCACCGGCCCGGCGAAAATAGTGATCTTGTCCGGGAGAACCAATCCATATCCGGAGGATCGATCGATATGCGGGACGCCTTCATAGAGACCGAGCATCGTTCCGTTCTCGTCGAGGCCATACTCATCGAAGTCCTCAGGGCTGGGCCAATCTTCGATCACCACATCCACATTTTCCATGTGCGCAAGAATGGAGGGTGGCAGGCTATCGAGCGCCTTGACCACGAGTTGCTCAAATTGTTCTTCAGTCAGATCCATTGCTCACATCCCCGAACACAAAACCTGTGTAATTCTACCAAATCCGCGAATATTCACGGCCCTGACGTGCCCGGCGAGACTCCCAGGCTGAGGCGATTTGGGCGCGGCACGAATGGCGGCCCAGAACTGTGCATCAACGACTGAAAATCAGGATCAGGCAAATACCTGCCAGCACCGCGATACTGGTCACCGCTCCAGCAAGGCCGGCTGCATCTGTCGCAAGATAAGCGGCGAATGATGCAAGCCCGAATGCGAGAAACAATAT
The DNA here is from genome assembly GCA_007695115.1 of Sphaerobacteraceae bacterium. GTDB lineage: Bacteria > Chloroflexota > Chloroflexia > Thermomicrobiales > Thermomicrobiaceae > SLMJ01. Next base: position 38,772 of record REEK01000115.1, on the reverse strand, counting down.
GAGATCAAAAATCAATGGGTTCTTCTTACGCACGGATTTCATGATCAGGAACCTCCGATCACGAGTGACGCGACAAGCGTGACAAGCCCGATTATCGCGGTGATTGCCAGACCAAACTTGATCCCGCTGCGAATCACCGGACCTTCCCGGCCACCGAGGCCAACCGTGGAACAGCCAACGATGATCTTGGCGGGGGCGATAATGCTCCCGAGTGCACCACCAGCTGTCTGCGCAGCCAGAATGAGGCCGACATGAAGCTCCAGAATCAGCGCGGTATCGAGCTGAAGCGCGCCAAAGAGAATGTTGGAATTGGTGTTCGATCCGGTCATGAAGGCACCGAGGACCCCGATAAACGGACTGATGGCGGGAAACGCACCACCTGCGACATCGGCAATCCCCTGAGCAAGAAGGAACGTCATCCCGGATTCCATCATGATCAGCGCCATGCCCACCAGAGTCACGATGCCGAGACTGGCTGAAACCGACGCGTCCACGGCGTTGCGAACGATCTTCCGCATCGCTCCATCGCCATAGAGCCCGGCTTGTCGATAGATCAGGAGTCCGATAATCGCCGTATAGAGCAGCAGTGCGCCCGGGTGGCTCAGCACATCGAGAGACCGATAGGAGTCAGTTGCTTCGTTTGTCCATCCGAAATCTGTGGTGGTCTCGGGAAATGAGGGGTCGATCGAAACCTGCCCCAGGGCATCGCCGATGGGATCGACCATGTTGACGACCAGTACGATAGCGACAAGCAAGACATACGCGTGAACAGCCAGAAGAAATCGTGGCCAGTTCATCTTCGAATCTTGCGAATCCTGGCCCTCAGCATCGCCTGTGTCATCGTCGTCTTGCTCCCGATGGAACACTCCGGTCCGGACCAGCAGAATCATGACGATCATGCCGGTGATTCCGGCCGTAAACGCGGCAAGGGAATAAAAGCCGAGGACAGCCATTGCCCACTGCACGCCGGACATCACGGCGCCGACGATCAGGATGAGCGGGAGAACCCGAAGCATCGCCATTGGGCCTCTGAACGACCAGACAGCTCCAGCGCCAGCCAGGAAAACCGTGACGCCGAGCATCAGGGCCAGTGGGCTGGCGAGGTCTTCGGGAGCCTGTCCGGTGACACCTACGATCGCGAAAAACGAAGCCCCCAGGCTCCCGTAGGTAACCGCCCAGGTATGTCCAATGAGGGTCGAGACGACGGCGACCACCGGGGAAAAGCCGACAGCGGCCATCAGCGGGGCCACGATTGCCACCGGAACACCGAATCCGGCGAAGCCTTGCAGAAACCCGGTGAAACACCACGCCAGAATCATCAGTTGCAACACGCGATTCTCTGTGACCCGCACCAGCGCATCGCCGATGATACGAATACCACCGGCTTCACTAACAACATGAAACAGAAAAAGGGCAGCCCAGATAATATAAAGGACCCAGAGCGCCAGGAGAATCGCTTTTGTCTGGGAGTAAGCAAGCAATTCGGGCCCGGCGCCGAAACCGAGATACGCCGCCGCGAGGGCGACAAGCCAGGCAATCCCGCCCGCCTTCGCGCCACCCCAGTTGAAGCCGACCATGAGTACAAGCAATGTGATGATCGGAGTCGCCGCCACGACCCAGGTCACCGGTGAGAGATCCGGCGTCCCCATCGGCCTCCCCAGTTCCCTTCCCCACGGTCAGGATTCGCTAGTCGATGCGATCCATCGCCATGACCAGCATCTCTCGAGCTATTGGTAGCGCGACTGCCCCGCCGCCGCCGCCATGCTCGACAATGACCGAAATGACAAAGCGCGGTTCATCCTGCCCCGCGAACCCTGTATACCATGCATGGGGCGTCCGGTCACCTACTTCAGCGGTTCCAGTCTTCCCTCCGACGACCGCACCCGATATCTGTGCATCGGTTGCCCATCCGGACTCGACTGATTCGATCATGATCTGTTGCAGTTCCGAAGCAATGCTGGAATCGACCGCCTCCTGCCAGGAAGACGGACGTGTTTCACTGAGAACAACGCCTTCGTTGTCACGGATGCGGTGCATCAGGAAGGGCTCACTCATCATCCCGTTGTTGACCACAGCCTGCGTAGTCATCGCAATCTGAAGTGGCGTGGCAAACAACTGCCCCTGACCGAACCCTGTCTCCGCAAGACCAATGTCAGCGTCCAGATATTCCGGATTCGACGAGATCCGGCTCTGAGATACCTGGAAATCGAACGGGATCGTCGACTCGAAGCCGAACTGCCGGGCTGTCTCGGAGAGCCGTTCCCGGCCGAGCCGGATACCCAGATCGGCGAAGACGACATTCAACGAGTAGCCATACGATTCGGACAGAGTGAAGCTCACCCTGCCATCGTCGGGAAGGTTTTGCTCCTCGATAACATGTGAGCCAACGACGAGTGCGCCTTCGTTTCGGAAAACCGTCGACGGATCGGCCAGACCGTGCTCCAGGACTGACGCGGCGGTAACCGTCTTGAACACGGACCCGGGGGCATAGAGGCCTTGTGTGGGACGGAACAACAGCGGTGAGCCCTCAGACTCGGTTACCTGAACCCAGTATTCTGAAGCCTCACTCACCTGCTGATCCATGTTCGGGCCGTACCCGGCGTAGAGTCGGTTCGGATCGATATGGGGTTTGCTGACCATCGCGTAGATCGCGCCGGTCTCGGCATCCATAACGACAATCGACCCGTCCCGGTCTCCGAGCAGGTCATAGCCCAGACGCTGCAGTTCACTATCAACCGTCAACTGAATGTCGTAGCCGTGTCTGGTTCGATGCAGGACCTGATCGAGCCATTCGTTGAAGGGATTTCCACCTTCACGCCCCATCAACGTTTCGTCGTAGACAGATTCGAGCTGCGTGTTACCGAACAGCGCCGGAGAATGGTAGCCGGCCAGATAAGAAAGGTGAGGGTTTGGGTACGTTCGCTCGAAGACACCACCTTCGCGTTCGACCGTGTCTGCAACCACATCCTCGTCGCGGGTAAGGATCCTCCCACGGGCGACGTCACGATCCCGTGTGCGATTCCGTGGATCCTGAACCACAGACCCGTCGGCAACGCTCGCGCTACGTTGGCTGATTTCATCGGCTTGCACGATCTGAATCCGGACAAGTTGAACGGTCATAAGCAGGAACCCGACCATACAGATTGCACCGATCGAGACGATCGTGCTGTTGACGTGGGGAACACTGTCGCTCATCCGGGGGAGAATTGCGTACATCATCAGGATCCCGCAGAACAGCAGCAGGAGCAACCAGGCAACGTCGGAATGTGTTTCGGTGTAGAGCATGCCGAATACGAGCAGAATGATCGCGCCGGTAAAAGCTGCGGCGCGGGAGAGAGCAACGATCATCGACGGTCCCACTTCGATTCACTGATGCGTAAGAGTATTCCGATAATGAGAAAGTTTGCGAGCAACGCGCTACCGCCAGCGCTGATGAACGGAAGCGTGATACCCGTCAGCGGGATCAGGCGGAGATTGCCCGCCACAATAATCACTGCCTGCAGGGCGAGGATCGTCGTGACTCCCAGCGCCAGCAATCGTTCGAATTGGGATACGGCGCGAATCGCGATCAGGTACCCCCGGGTAATCAGCAACATGTAGAGCGCAAGAACTGCGAATGTGCCCAGCAAACCGAGCTCTTCGCCAATCGCCGCGAAAATGTAATCGGTCTCCACAACCGGGATCACTCCCGGCTCACCATATCCAAGCCCGGTTCCGAACAGATTTCCGGACGCCAGAGCATATTCGCCCTGAATCTGCTGATATCCGATTCCAAGAGGGCTTGCCCAGGGATCGATCCAGTTACGCACACGGACTGCAACATGACTGAACATCTCATAGGTCAGATACACCGCGATCACGAACGAAACCAGGCCGGCAACGACATACAACAGCCGTCCTGTCGACGCATACAGCATCGCCAGGAAGATCCCGAAGAAGAGCAAGGCGGTGCCGAGGTCGTTCTGCAACACGACGATCATGACCGCCATGAGCCACATAAAGACGAGCGGGATCAAATATGGGATCGGCGGCAACCGCAGGGGACCAAGTCGATAGTGTCCGGTGAGAAGATCATGATGATCAGCCAGATACCCGGCAAGAAACACCACCAGGATCACCTTCACGAGTTCACCCGGCTGAACCAGAACGAACCCGAGATCGAGCCAGAGCCGCGCACCGTTGATTTCGACACCGAACACCATGGTGATCACCATGAGTACGACACCGGTCAACGCCAGCGTGTACTTGTAGCGGCGCAACCAGTTGAGACGGCGCACGAACGTCATCATCCCCCAGAGAAGGAGAAATCCGAGTGCGAGGTAGATGACTTGTCTGCTGGCGAGGTTCGCCCAGGATTCGCCGCGTTCGGCCAGTTCGGGTTGCAAACGCTGGATCATCAGAAGGCCGATGCCGGCGAGCATTGCCATGATCGGGAAGAGCGCCTGGTCGCCGCGGAAACCGGTGGCGCTGAACCAGAGCGACACGCCAACGAGAAGCGCAACGTAGGCGAGGCTAACCCAGATGTCGGCCCATGACCACGTAGCCTGCCCAGTACGGGCAAGGAAGATCGTCAGAAGGCCGACGATCGCCATCAGCGACGGGACGATCAGAAGTTGAAATTCAGTGAATCGAAAACGTTCGAGTGCAGCGCGCATAATGATCGCGTTTCCGTTACAACGACACCGTCTCCATGCGTCTTACGATGCTGCACAAGCCTACCGCATTCGGGGGGCGGAATGAGACCCGAAATGCAACGCGAATCGTCTCGCTCCCACTGGTGGATGAGGGGCAGTCCGCCACATGCCCCGCACCAGCGCGCTGCTATAATCCGCCGAAACGCAAAAGACTGAATCCGGAGAGCTCGCCCAGCGAATCAACCGACCCGGAAGATCATTGTGAATACACTGCGAGTGATCTGTGGCCAATTCCGAAGAACGAGTCAATCTACCAGTATCAGGTGAATCCTCCTGCTTTCTCCGGCTATCCGGAGTGGTTCTGATCGTCCTGTGCCTCGGCGTCGGTGCCTGGAATCTGAACAAGTACGCACCCTGGGAGAGCCCCGCGACCAGACCAGCAATCGCCACCGGTGCGCCGACGCCGCACACCGCGGTCAACCCCTACAGTGTCAACACATTTCTCTCTCAAGAGGTCGAACCGTGGAAGCGCGAGAAGACGCTAGAGATGATCTCCATGGCCGGGATTGGGTGGATTAAAGAGGGAGTACCCTGGAGCGAGATCGAACCCGCTGAAGGCAGCCACTGGGACCCGGAACACCAGCAGGACACATGGCAGAAGTACGACGACATCTTCGCGATGGCCGAGCGTTACGGGGTTCGCGTTATCGCACGGCTCGATCACACCCCGCCATGGGCCAGACCCGAAGGCTCAACCTATCACTCCCCACCATCGGACGTGGAGACGTATGGCCAGTTCGTTGAGGACTTCGTCGAACGCTACAAGGGCCGAGTGCAGCATATTCAGATCTGGAATGAGCCGAATCTGTCCCGGGAATGGGGTGGCGAAATCGATCCCGAGGGGTACTTCGATCTGCTCTCAGAGGCGTACACCAGAGCGAAGGCTGCTGACCCGAATGTCGTTGTCTTGAGTGCCCCGATGGCGATGACCAACGAAGTGTCCGGTCGGGCGATCCCCGAATTCGACTACTGGCGGGAGCTCTACGAGCTCGGCGCTCAGGACTACTTCGATATTCTCACGGCAACCGGCTACGGCATCGATCAACCGCCAGAAGATCCACCGTCGCCAGACGTGATCAACCTTCGAAGAATTGAACTCGTGCGCGATCTGATGGCCGAGTACAACGATACGTCGACTCCGATATGGCTCACCGAGTATGGCTGGAATGCATCCCCGGATGTCATCCCCACCGAGCTTCAGGAGTGGGGCAGCGTCACTGACGCTGAACAGGCGGAATGGACTGCCGATGGAATCCGGTATATGGATGAGAACTGGGACTGGTTCGGCGTCTCCAGCATCTGGTATTTCCGTCAGGTCGGTTTAATCCCGCCGGATTCGGCCGAGTACTACTTCGCAATGGTGGACCTCGAGTTCACTCCTCGGCAGGTGTATCTCAGTGTTCGGGACGATGCCGCTGCCAGACAGATTGCGCTCCCAGGACATTACGGGCCGATGGAATCGCCAATTCAGCAAACGGGCCGCTGGCCCAGATTCGACGATCCTGAGAGTCCCACCGGAGAGTCGATTGCGTCCGATCACTGGGGCTCCGAAATCAGGATCGAGTTCTCTGGCACTGATCTCACGCTGATCCCTGGGGACAGTTCACTTCAATCTGGGTGGATGTATGTCACCCTCAATGGCGAGCCAGTAGACAACGATCTGTTCAGCCGCGACGTTCTGGATCGGACCTACCTCGATCTCGATCAACTGCCGGACGACGTTGACGAGTTGCCAGTGGTGGAACGATACCGCCCGGACCAGCCGCAACAGGTCAATACGTTCGTGCTCCACATCCACGAAGGCGCGAGCTTCTCGCTCCGCGGAATCGACGTAGACTACGAACCTTCGAACAATCGATTCATCATCGTGACACTTGTGACCCTGGGCGGACTCGTTGCTGGCACAATAATGGTCGTGCGTCGGACTGATCGAACATGAGTGAGCGCCAGATGAACCAGGACGAGTCACAGGAATCAGCTCCGAAGACTGGAACGGCTGTACAGGCCTGGCCAATTGCCGCCATTGCCGGAATCATCCTGCTTACCGGCGCAGTAGCCTGGCTGATGAATCTGGAGCAGTCCCTTCCTGACATTCGCACGCCCCGGGATTCAGCATCCAGCACAGTACTGCCAGGTCATGCGCTCCTTATGCCCGGGCAGACAGATATCGAAGATGTGGATCCCGCTCTGGAGGGCGACTGGGTCACCCAGGAAATAGGTGACAGCGACTGGCTTGCCACCGATCTGCGCGGCAGCAGTCTGCGTGCTGCCTTTTATGGCACCGACCTCTATCTCTGGGCACGCCTGGGGCCGGACGCAAGTCGGGCATACATCACTGTGAACGATCGACCAGTCGATCATCTCCTTCAGGATGATGTCGGGAGCTATGTCAATTTGTGGTCTGCGCAGACGTCGGACCAGCCAATCCGAATCGGACAGAACCTGGCGCATGGAGAGCACACGGTACATATCGTGGCTGATGGCGACGGTGAGTTGGCACTTTCCGGATTCGAAGTCGACGCATCGATCCCCTTCCCATGGGCATTCATACTCGGATACTCCGGACTCGGCGGTGGAATCTTTCTCCTCGTCCGGGCATTGCTCTACGGAATCAATCGCCAGAGCACTCACGTACTGCGGCCATCACCGGCGCAGCGACGGATGACGAGGGATTGATGCAAAGAGCGCCGGAACACCTGCATCCGCAGGTCATTGCACGCGAAATAGCGCTTATCTCAATCGTTATCATAATTGTCGCGATTCCAGCCATTCTTCAGCTCGGCTTAATGAGCTGGGCAGCGATCGGCGGGCTACTTGCCTTTGCCCTCGTCTACCCGCGGTCAGTGATCCTGGCGATCCCGGCGATGATCCCGCTCTCGTTTCAACCGATGCTGCTCGGTTCATTCGAATTGAACGTGCTGGAAGCTCTGACGATCGCCGGGGTCATCGGATACACCCCAAGATTCTTGGCTGGATTCTGGAAACTCACCCGAATCGAGCCAGAAGATCGCTACAGCTACATGCGCACGATCGTTCCTGACCGCCTTGCGGCAGGGATCGCGTTTCTACTGGTGATCGCGGGCATCGTATCCATCATCTGGATGGCGGATGGCGCGCACGCAGCGGAGAGCCTCCGGCTCGCCCGCTGGACGATCGTCGTCCCAGTTGCATTCTTCTTTCTCATTGTCCCGATCCTTCGGCAACACGCTGACTATCGATACATCGCGGTAGGACTCTTTCTGGCCGGGGCGGTAGTCAGTTCTATCCTGGCACTGATCGACGGAGCACTGGGTGGCGGAGTTCAGGCCGATGCTGTCACCCGGCTATCCGGGATTGCTCCGCATCCGAACGCGCTAGCACTCGTGCTCGATCGTGCACTCGTCCTCGGTATTCTCGTCGGCGTACTTTTTCGCAACAAGATCGCACGGAACTGGCTGATTCCATCGGCGCTGGTCGCGGTTGTTCTTCTCCTGACGTTCTCTCGTGGTGCGTTCCTTGGGGTTGGTGCTGGAGTCTTGCTGATTTTGGTCATAGCCCAGGCGGGCCGATTCGCCGTCGCTATGCTGGGGGCGAGCGTGACGGCGTTCGTGGCAATGATGATGACCGCACCGGAACGGACGCTCTCGTTTCTTGGCGGTGGCAGCGGGTCGATGCGCATCGAACTCTGGCAATCGTCGCTGAATATGATCGCCGACCATGTGATGACCGGTGTTGGGCTGGACCAGTTTCTCTACCAATATTCTCCTCGCTACATCAACCCGGCGGCCTGGCCGGAACGATTCACGTCACACCCACACAACATCTTGCTCGATAGCTGGCTATCGCTCGGTATAATCGGCTTGATTGTCATCGGGATGATCGGGTTGATTACCTATCGACACGTGCGCACAGCATTGTTGGTTCAGGACAGGGTGACGCTCGCCGCGGCAGGGGCACTGATCACGGTAGCCGTTCATGGAATGGTCGATCACAGCTATTTTCTGCCCGAACTCGCGGTCAGTGCCTGGCTAATGGTTGCCCTGCTTCCACCGTCTCACGAGCCAGTAATCGACGACGCAGACCTCGAAGAGACGCAGGAAGCTGAAGCGTCTGAAGAAGCTGACTCATTAACCGAATCGGAAGGCGAACGTTGAAAATCCTCATTGCTGGCGCGGCCGGATTCATTGGCTCACATCTGACCGACGCACTCCTTGAGCTGGGCCACGAGGTCATCGGCGTCGACAACTTCATCACCGGACGTGCGGTGAACATCGCACATCTCGCCGATGAGCCGCGATTCCGGCTCGTCGAGCACAACATCACCACCCCACTCGAGCTCTCCGAAGGGGTCGATCAGGTGTTTCATCTGGCCAGCCCGGCTAGCCCTGTCGGGTACATGCGGAACCCGATCGAAACGCATCTGACCAACTCGATTGGAACCTACAACCTTCTGAACTTCGCCAGTCAGCATCAGGCGTCATTCCTGTTCGCATCGACGTCTGAAGCATACGGAGATCCCGAGGTTCACCCGCAGCCGGAGACGTACTTCGGCAACGTGAACCCGGTCGGACCCAGAAGCTGTTACGACGAGAGCAAGCGGTTCGGTGAGTCGATCACCATGGAGTTCGTCCGGAATTTCGACCTGAACGCCCGTATCATCCGTATCTTCAACACCTACGGGCCAAGAAGCGATCCAAACGACGGCCGAGTTATACCGGCATTCATTATGGCTGCCCTGCAGGATAAACCACTGACGATCTTCGGTGACGGCAACCAGACCCGGTCGCTTTGCTACGTGACCGATCTCGTTCAGGGAATCATCCGGGCAATGAACTGCGACAACACTCGCGGCGAAGTGATCAATCTCGGGAATCCGGATGAACGATCGGTTCTGGCGATTGCCGAGACGATCATCGAGAATTGCGGATCGCAGTCCCGCATCGACTTCATGGAAGCCCGGGCCGACGATCCATACGTTCGATGTCCGAACATCGACAAAGCGATACGACTGCTTGACTGGTCGGCCACAACCGGTATCGAAGATGGCTTCCGGGCCACGATCGATGACCTGAGCGCGTATGTCTCGACTACCAGAAAACAGGGTTAGCGCTCCGTCTTCCTGGGCAGGTGGCCCACCATGGCTGTCGATCGTGCTGATCGCCGCAGTGGTGATCGTTCTTGCATTTATCCCGATGCCATTCAACATCGGGATACTCGTTGCGCCGGTTGCAGTCATAGTTCTGTTGCTCAATCCGATACTTCTTGTGCTGGGATTGGTGATATCTGTCCCTGTTCAGGATGTAGTCCCTCTTCCGGAAGACGTACCGATCACCGTAACCCGAGTCTTCTTCGGGGCCGCGTTGTTGCTTCTTCCTCTGATTCTCATTCGTCGACAAACGCCGATCCGGTGGTCGTGGATTCTGGCTTCAGTGTTGGGGCTGATGGGCGCGATGCTGGTCTCGCTGCTCAACGCCGGCGATCTCGGTTCGAGCTTCGAGGAGCTCTACCGCTGGTTCGTTGCCCTGGTGGCTATCTGGCTAACACTGCAATTCCTGGAGACGCGAAGGCATATCGTCATCGGGCTAGCGTTGATCGCCATACTGGCGATTGCTCAGGGCGGGCTCGGGCTCGGCCAGGCGATCACGGGAGCCGGCCCCTCGAGTTTCCAGATTGGCGCTGGATTCTCACGAGCTTTCGGAACCTTCGGCATGCCGAACAGCTTCGCTGCCTATATGGAGATGGTGACGCTGCCGTTGATCCCACTCTCAATCTGGGCAGGAGTTCGTGCCAGCGCGCACGTTCGTGAATACCTGCGTGTTCGGCCATCGGGATTCCTTGCGAGCAAGGAGCTTCGCTCTCGGGCAATCGTCAGCTCAGCCCTGTTCGCACTATTCGGGATCGGCATGATCATCGGCCTGTCAGCGATTGCGGTGAGCTTTTCCCGCGGTGGGTGGGTCGGCACGATTGCCGGAATCGCGGTGATCGTGATCTTGCTCGGTCAACGAGCAATCCTGACCACCGCCGTCAGTGCGCTGTTACTGACATTCGGCCTTCTGATCGGTGCATCCGGTGCGATTCTGACGGTCATCGAAGAGCGATTCGTTCAACTCGTTGATCAGGTTCGAATCGGGGACGTGCGCGGGATGCCGGTCACTGACGATAACTTCGCCGCGATCGAGCGGATGTCCCACTGGCAGACTGCTATCGCCATGTGGGATCAATCTCCGTGGCTGGGCGTTGGCGTCGGCAATTTCGACGACCGTTTCACCGAATTTGCTGTTCACCCACAGTTCTCAGATTCACAGGGACACGCCCATAACTACTACCTCCACCTCCTTGCCGAGACCGGATTGCTCGGGCTTGCCGCCTACGTGGTTCTCGCGATCACCGTGCTCGTCGTCGGATGGAGAGCCTACCGACATCCGGACGCGCTCTCCCGGGCGATCGGAATCGGTGTTCTGGGAACCACCACCGCACTCCTTGTCCACAACATCTTCGAGAATCTCCACGTACTGAACATCACCGTTCAGATGGGGTTTCTCTGGGCTATCGCCATTCTTGTGACGCGACTACCGTCTGAGGAGGGCGACACTGCTGACGAATCACCATCGGTACACTCACCAGCGATGCAGTACGATTCCGAAGGACGCAATGAGCGTTCGCAGGATTTGCGGCCATCAGTATCTGTACGGGAGCACAATTGACCTCCGGACAGAGTCCAGATCAGACCTACGATAACGACGACTACGGCCTTCGCAAACGGCTGTTGCGCCCACGAACGCTGATCTCGTTTCTGATCGGTGCGGGCATCGTCGTTCTCGCAATCACCAGACTCGATCTGGACTGGAACGACATTTACAGCCAGCTTCGGAACGCGCACGTTGGCTTCATCCTTCTGGCATTCCTGGCCAACTACGGTTCGATCTTTATCCGGTCGCTGCGGTGGACGAACCTGCTTGATTCCGCCGACGTGCGACCTGATCCTGGCTACCAGATGCCAGGGGTTCGGGGCATGGCCGCGATCTACATGGTCTCCTGGTATTTCAACTGCCTGCTCCCAGCCAAACTCGGCGACGCCTACCGCGGATACCTGCTGAAGTCGCGCTCTCGAACGCCCTTCAGCACAGCATTTGGCACGGTGGTAGCCGAGCGACTGGCCGACGTTGTGGCACTGGCACTTCTCCTGGTTGTTTCGGGGTTTGTCGTCTTCGGTACCCGCGTGCCAGATTCGCTTGAGAACTGGCTGCTGTTTGCTGCGGCAATGGGTATTGGCCTGATCGTCGCGTTCTTCCTCGCCTTCCGATATCGGACAGTACTCCGACGGTTCGTACCCGAGCGAGCAATGACGCACTACCTGCGGCTCGAGCAGGGCGCGCTCATGTCCTACCGGAAAGTCCCGTCTCTGGTCTCCCTGACGTCGGTGATCTGGCTGCTCGAAGGCGCCCGCATGTACCTGATCGGTTTGGCTATCGGTGCAGGGCTGGGCATCCCGGAAGCCGTTTTCATCGCGTTGCTGGCAAGCCTGCTGACTGCCGTACCGGCCACACCGGCCGGACTCGGATTTGTTGAGATCGGTATCGTTGGGGCTGCAGTCGTTATGGGATTCAGCGATGGCGTGGCCGCCTCACTGGCCGTGCTGGATCGGTTCGTGGCCTACTGGAGCGTGCTGGTGATCGGCACCGGGGTCTTTCTATTGACACGATGGAGATGGCGAGGAAGACAGATTGAAAGTAGCACTGGACTACACTCCAGCAATTGATCAGGTTGCCGGGGTCGGTCGCTATACTCGCAGCCTGTTCGATGCATTGCAGAACGGCACCAGCGACGAAATTGCCTGGCACCTCTGGTACGCCGCAGAAGTGGACAGTGATGTTCGCCTGCCAGGCGGAGATAGCGTGAGTTCATCGCAACTCCCAATCTCATCACGCTGGCTGAACATGGCCTGGCACAGGCTCGGGATTCCCTTCCCGATCGACCGCTATATCGACTCACCAGACGTCATTCATGGAACCGATTTCGTGGTTCCGCCATCGTCGTGCCCGTCAGTGGTCACCGTTCACGATCTGTCCTACGCACTGATGCCGCAGGTCGCCCACCCTCGCCTGAAGCGCTATCTCGATCGGGCGGTGCCCAGGTCGATCGACCGGGCCCGCAAAGTGATCGCAGTCTCCGAAACCACGAAGCGTGATCTCTGCGAGTTCTACGAGATCTCCCCGAACCGGGTTGAAGTGATTCACCATGCAGCCGACCCGATCTTCCAGAAACCGTCGGCCTCCGACGTGTTCGCCATGCAGGCGCAACTCGGCCTGAAACGCCCCTATTTCATCACCGTTGGGACGGTCGAACCCCGCAAGGATCACCTTACACTTCTGCGTGCCTTCGAATCGATTCACGAGGATCATCCAGATGTGTCACTCGTTATCGTCGGACGCACGGGGTGGCTGGCCGATGAGATTGTCGCGTCGATCAATAGCGCGTCCGAGCGACTACCAATTCGCCACCTTCAAGGGGTTGGCGACAATCTGCTCCCGGCCCTCTATGCCGGCAGCCTTGGATTGGTCTACCCCTCTCGGTACGAGGGCTTCGGACTTCCGCTTCTGGAAGCGATGGCGAGTGGGACCGCGGTGGTTGCGTCATCGACACCCGCCCATCGGGAAGTAGCCGGAGACGCCGCCCTGTATGCTCCGGTTGAAGACGCTCATGCGCTCGCATCCCAGATGTCCCTGATCGCCACCGACGAACAGGCCAGGCAGCAACTCATCGAGGCAGGCACGCGGCGGAGTGCATCCTACTCATGGGCATCTGCGGCCGAGCAGCATATCGCCATTTACAAGGGGGTTGCCCGGTGACCGAGCAAAGCGACAGAGATAGCCACCAGGAACCCGATAACCAGACCCCGGAACCGAGCAACCGTGCCAGGTACATAATCATCCTCATCGGCGTCGGGTCCTTCGGCTTGATCATCTGCATGTGCACGTTTGTCTTCGCGCTTGCGTTGCTGTGAACGCTCAATCGGCAAGAGATCGCCAGGCCAGGACCGGCAATGCGAACAGGATGAGCCATGGTCGAAACGCTTGAAAGCTGGTCGCTGACACCGTTCCTCATGCTGTCCCTCAGCGTCATGTTCGCCGCATTGCTCTATCTCGTCGCCTGGTGGGGCATACCGTTTCTCCATCAGTTCGCCGGGAACACCGTCCAGCGCATCGTCAAGAACAGCACTATCCCGATCGCTAGCCAGCTCACCAATCGCGCAGTGGATCTCGTCTTCGCGGCGTTTGCTCTGCGACTACTGGGAGTCACGGGCAACGGCCAATACGCAATTGCCGTCGTCACCTGGCTGTACCTCAAGACGATCTCTGACTTCGGGCTAAGCGTCCTGGTAACCCGTGAGACTGCCCGGGAACCAGAGCGCGCCGGTCAGCTACTCGGGGCATCGACATTGATGCGGATTCTGGTTCTGGGATTGATTGCCCCAGTTGCGGTGATCTATGTGATGGGCGGACTGGCCTGGTTCGAGATGGCTCCGGTGAGCGCATGGGCGATCGTACTGATGATGCTGTCGATCATCCCCGGATCATACGGTGAGGCCGTCAACTCAGTCTTCAATGGCCGCGAACGCATGGAATTGCCGGCGATCCTGAACATCTTCACCAACCTCAGCCGATTCGGACTCGGGCTGGCGGCATTGTTCGCCGGTTACGGGGTAATCGGACTTGCACTGGCTGCACTGATTGCCACGTTCATCTCGGCCGGGGCATATCACGTATCGCTCCGGCATCTCGATATCTGGCCCAGCTGGGGGATTTCCCGCGAGCAGATCTGGTGGTTTGCATCCGTCTCATGGCCGTTACTCCTGAACGCGCTGCTTCTGAACCTGTTCTTTCGTGTGGACGTGTTCGTCATTCAGGCAGCGCAGGGCGACGCAGCACTTGGCACTTACGACGCCGCCTACAAGTTCGTCAACATGCTGATCATCCTTCCGGCCTACTTTACGCTGGCGATCTTCCCGATCCTCTCCCGAATGGCAGCGGAACAAAACGGGCAACTGCTACAGGGGTTTCGTGAGGCATCCCGCTTTCTGCTCATCATCGCCTGGCCGATAACCATTGGAACGATCTTCCTGGCGCCGTGGATGATTCGCGTACTCGGCGGTGAAGCGTTCCTGCCCGAATCTGCGAACGTCCTGCGCGTGATCATCTGGTTTCTGCCACTGAGCTTCGTCAACGGTGTGATCCAGTACACATTGATCGCGGCCAACCAGCAGCGGACCATCTCAGTGGCATTCGCTATTGCGGTCGGATTCAACTTCGTTGCCAACCTGATTCTGGTGCCAATCTACGGATATATGGCCGCGGCGGTAATTACGATCCTGACCGAGTTCGTCCTCTTTGCGCCACTCGCGTTCTTCATGAAGAAACACATCGGAACCCCACACTGGTTTGGTCTGTTCGCTCGACCGACGATCGCCGGCCTCGGCATGGGAGCCGTCTGCGCAGGAGCAATCTCGATGGTCGGACTGGTCCCGGGATTGGCGATCGGGACAATCGCCTACGCTGGATTCCTGGTGCTCGCCGGCGCCGTTGGTCATCGGGATCTGGTGATTCTCAGACAGTTACTTGACCGTAAATCGGGCGACGGAAAACAGTAGAAATCCGCGCGCGAAATTGTCTTCAGAATTCCTTGACACCGCCTGACTGGCATGGCATCATTCCACTCGACAGGCGAGGAGGCGTAGTGTAGCGGCCTAACACGCTGCCCTGTCAAGGCAGAGATCGCGGGTTCGAATCCCGTCGCTTCCGCCGAAAGAAAGAAACCGCCGGTACATAATGTACCGGTGGTTTCTTGTTTCATCCGATTCGTGTCCGTATCAGCGATTCAGCCTGTACGCCATATGTTCTGCTATTGCCATACACGGCAGATTGGTATTGGCGCGCGGCACCTCCGGCATGATCGAGCCATCGATGACACGGAGCCCCTCGATTCCCAGAACCCGGCAGTCGGAATCGACAACTGTTCGAGGATCAGAGTCCGAACCCATTCGACACGTGCCCACGAGATGCCAGGTATCTCTGACCGACTGCAGCATCCACTGATCGATGTCCCGGTCACTGCGCAGATCAGACGGTCGCCGATCGGTTGCAACGTTCAGGCCCTGGGTCAGCGCCACATCATTCGCGATAGCCCTGACCTGCCGGCTCGAGGCGATGTCGAACAACTGCTTTGCCCCTTCCCGCAAGCGGACGAGATCCCGCTCATCAGACAACAGATGCTGATCTATGATCGGCATTGCCATCGGATCAGAGCCTGGTATTCGCAGCTCACCACGTGAAAACGTCTGCCAGAGATTCACTGCCAGCGCACCACGGTTCAGGCCCTCGGCATCGTATCCATTGAGGTTCCGGCTGCTCATTACCATGTCATTGGAACCGGTATCCGGATGACCTGAATCAAACCGGATATAGAGATTCGAGTGACGATCGCTGAAACTGGCACACTGAGCGCGCTCGTTCAGATAGAGCTGCACGCCAACGGAGGCGTGATCCACGAGGTTCTGACCAACCGGAAGATCAGCGACCACATCGATTCCGACTTCGCGTAGATGCTTCTCCGGCCCAATCCCCGAGCGCATGAGGATCCCCGGAGAGAATGTCGAACCCGCAGCTAGTATGACTTCCGCCGCCGAAAAGGAACGCCTTTCCCCCTCGACGATCACCTCTACCCCAGTGGCACGCTCACCGTTCAGCGTGACGTGGGAGACATGCGCGTTGAAAACCACCTCCAGGTTTTCTCGATGACGCGCCGGAGCGAGGTAGCCGTCATTCGTTGACACGCGATTGTCATCGATTCGATTCAATGGGGTTGCGCAGATTCCCGTGGAATCGGGCGCGTTGAGATCGTCATGCCACTGGTGGCCCCGTTCGAGACCGCACTCCAGCAGAGTCAGATCGACGTGGCCCCACTGCGAGACCGGTGGTCTGGCGATCGATATCGGGCCGTTGTTGCCGTGATACGGCGCCGATCCATAGTCGACATCGGTTTCGAGGCGATTCATCGCCGGCAACAGCTCCTCGCCGGACCAGCCACGACATCCCTGTTCGGCCCAGATATCGAAGTCTTCCAGCATAGCGCGATGGGCCACCTGCCAGTTGACGGTCGAGCTTCCTCCCGCCCCACGCCCGCGGTCGTAAACGCGCGGCGCCTGGCTTGAGGTCCGTCGAACCAGCAATTCCGGCCAGGTGTATTGCGGAAATCTCGTCGGGTCCATGATCGCCAGCGGGTTCGCGCTCCGCATCTCCTCCGGAGTGTCATCCGGATCGATATCCGGGCCCGATTCAAGAAGCAGGACGCGGCGGTCGCCACGTTCAGTCAACCGGGCAGCCAGAATCGCACCGGCCGAGCCAGCCCCAACAATGATCAGATCATAAGATCGGTTCGTCTCCATCAATTCGCCTCACCGTGCAACGAGTTCCATTTTTCTATGTCATGTGTCTGGCACTGTACTTCACCCTCATGAGCACTTCCAGTCAGGATGCACGATTACAACAGTAGAACGTCCAGCTCACCCTCACCACTTAGATGTTATGTCCATCTCTATGATGTCTACGAATCGCGGTCTACGACCGTGATATCTTCTGAACCCGGGGAAATCGCCAGAGTAATCATGTAGACTACGCGAAGCGAGACCATCGGAAATGTTGACCCTGATACCCGCGAGGATGGCCGACCCTATGCGCCAACTGACGGACATTCTAATGGTGCACACCTACTATCAGGAGCGCGGTGGCGAAGACCTCAGTTTCGAGGCAGAACGGCGTGCCCTTGAGCATGCAGGAGTCACAGTGCACACCTATGTCGACACCAACTACCGGGTGGATACTCTCGGTGGACTGAAGGCCGGCATCCGATGTGTCTGGTCAGGAGAGGCCAAATCAGACATCCAAAGAATTATCCGGGAAACTCGGCCACAGCTCATGCACGTGCAGAATTCGTTTCCCATGATGTCTCCGTCGATCTATTACGCTGCCCGGGCCGAGGGGGTTCCGGTGATACAGAGTATCCGGAATTACCGATTGCTTTGTCCCAGAGCGATCTTCTACCGTAACAATCGTGTCTGCGAAGACTGCATGGGCAAGAAGTTCGCGTGGCCGGGAGTCCTGCATGCCTGCTACCGGGGTAGCCGCGCCGGAACGGCAGCGATCGCTGCCATGCAGACGATCCACAACTCTCTCGGCTCCTGGAGTCGCAAGGTCGATCACTTCATCGCGCTCTCTGCATTCGGACGGCAGAAGCTGATCGAAGGTGGACTGCCGGCAGAGAAGATTTCGGTGGCGCCGAACTTCGTGTTTCCAGATCCGGGGGTGAGCGAAGAAGACCGAAAGTTCATCCTGTTCGTTGGGCGTCTTTCCGAGGAAAAAGGAATCGCAACTATGCTCCGCGCCTGGGAGCAGGTACATCAGGACATACCACTCGTGATTGCTGGCAGAGGCCCTTCGTCCGACATCGTCGAAGAGGCAGCTCAACGTCTCGAAGGCGTCACCTGGCTCGGTGCGCAGACGATTGACAACATCTATTCGCTGATGGGCCAGGCTGCAGCAGTGCTCTTCCCGTCGGAATGGTACGAAACGTTTGGCCGAGTGGCGATCGAAGCGTACTCTCGCTCCACACCGGTAATTGCCTCCGACCTGGGCGCCATCAGCGAGCTGGTGGAGGACGGGCGTACCGGACTACTCTTCGAACCAGGGAACGCGGATTCACTTGCCAACGCGGCCAGAGCGATATGGAACGATCTGCATAGCGCTCGGCAGATGGGGATACGTGGACGTTCGTTGTTTGACCGTCACTACACGGTGTCACAGCATCTGGAGACGATCGATGACATCTACAGCCAGGTCACTGGTGGTCTCAGAATTCCACGACGGGAAACAGGAATGCCCACATGATTTCAGCCGGTTTCGGGATGCATATGCCCCTTTGGTCACGGGTGGAGTCTCTATCCGATGGGGCTGCAACAGCGTATAATCGAGTGAGAATAAATCCTGTGGTTCGCGTCTTCCGCGGGCTTTTTTGTCCCTCGAAGTACGCGGGCCCGCTCGCAGGTTCTTTGAACTCGATTTGTCTGATCACACTCTTCGATCAAGTCAGAATGTTGTTGCCAGACCCGCCGGCACCAGGAGACAGGATCGATCAGAGCTGATCACAATCCTGAGAATTGAACGCACGCGGGGCACGTCAATCGCCAGTCCGCTCGAGAATACAGGGTTGGTTTCACTATGATGGCTCACGATTACCCAACAGATCCTGCCAATTTCACGTCTTCGTCCATGGTGTCGAGCAACGACTGTGATTTCAGCCCGCTGGAGCGCGTAGCACAGGCGTATATGGACGCCGCGCTTCGGGGAGATCGCACCGTCGCACTCAAAGTGATTGGCGAAGCGGGTCCGGCTGCAGGTCTTTCAGTTGGCCAGATCTATCTCGGGGTCATCCAGGCCACGCAATATGAGATCGGTAAGCTCTGGGTGGAGGGCAAAGTCAGCGTTGCACAGGAGCATTTGGCGACTGGAATATCTCAACTGGCAATCGCCCACCTCTACTCGATGATGCCACGGAACGAATCGTCAGGCTTCAGTGTTCTGATAACGTGTGTTCCCGGGGAGACACACGATATGGGACCGAGGATTCTGGCCGACTTCTTCGAAATGTCCGGGTTCGATGTTCGCTACCTCGGGGCAGACGTGCCCGTGAAGGAGATCGTTGATGCGGTTTCCCGCTGGACACCGGACCTCGTCGCATTGTCGGCAACGATGACCTACAACCTTCCGTCGTTTCGGGCCACAGTTGACGCACTTCGACAGTCTTTTGGAGACGAGGTGCTGATCGCTGCTGGAGGACAGGCATTCGACTTGACACCGGAGCTCCTCGATGAACTCAATATCGAGGTCCGTGCCAGTGATGCTCGCCAGTTGGTGGAAATCTCGCGCCAGGTGCTGAATCGGCGCAGAGATGCCGAGGTGAGAGACTGAACGCGCAGTACTGCGATTCGTGCTGCCGGCCCCACCCCATTTTGCACAGCATGAGAATTGCGGATTATCCTGAAGCTTGCGAGGAAACATGTCTACTGAAATCACGACAGCGGCGTTCGAGAAGTTTCTTGGTCAGATTCCGGAGATAACCATTGCACTGGACTCGCAAGGAGTCACGTCATGGTGCAACAGTCACGCCACAGAACGGCTGGGGCTGTTGGTCGGCGTGCCTATCGAGACCGTTCTCGATCCCGGTAGCCTCAACAAACTCGCATCCAGTCTGTTTAAGGTTCGGGAAGGAAGTGACCTCGTCACTGAGCTGGTTTTCGTCGTCGAAAACCGACCGGTCCTCTGTTCTGTACATATCTTTCGCTACGATAATGCAATCATCGTCATGGCCCGGGAAGATGACGATGATGAATCAAGATTCGAGCAACTCTCGGCCTTGCTGGCTGAATTCGCCAATCTTCAACGAGAAACGTCGAAACAGCAGAGCGAACTCCAGCAACACGGCTACCTTCTGACAGCACTGAGTCGAGAACTGGAGACTGAGCGCCGACGGCTCGTGTCATTGATCGATCAACTACCCGAGGGAATCGTGATCGTGAACGACACAAGCGGCGAGATACAGATGACGAATCTCCGCATCCAGGAATTGTGGAATCTTGCGAAGGCTCCCGAGTGCATAGAGGAGCTGCCAATCTGGTCGACTGACTTTGAGCCGGTCTCCTCAACTGATCTGCCCCTCTATCGCTCGATGGAGTCCCGGGTCGATGAAGGGCCGGACGACTATATCATTCAGTTCGAAAACCTGGACGCCAAACCGATCTTCGTGCAGGTCACTGCCAGCCCGGTTCTCGATGAGTTGCAAGAAGTCGTAGGATCGGCGATGTCGATCGTTGATGTCACCGAACACGTGCAGCTGCAGGACTCTCTCGAGAGACAGGCACTGCTCGATCCACTCACCGGGTTGGGCAATCGCCGCAGCTTTGCCGACAACGTTGAACACGCGATAGGTGACAGCAAGTCGAGAAACGCAGCCCTCACCATCCTCTATATCGATCTGGATGGATTTAAAGCAATCAACGACAACCTCGGACACGATACTGGTGACATGGCCATTATCGAAGCCGGCGCCAGAATCCGTTCATCGGTCCGCGATACCGACGCCATTGCCCGAATCGGCGGCGACGAGTTCGCTGTCCTTCTCTATCCAACAACTGATCTTGGCCAGGTCGAGCAGGTCGTTCGACGAATCCTCGACGCTCTGAATGAACCGATGGAAGTGGCCGGTCAAGCGATCAGGCTGCCCGGCAGTGTCGGTGTCAGCGTTCTCGATGGGGATGAAGCCATCACCACCTCAGAGGCGATTCGACGAGCTGACATCGCGATGTACGAAGCCAAAGCCGCAGGCACCTCCCGATGGGCGTATTTTCACGACTCCCACCGTCCCGACGGGAGGGCACCTCGCAGCCTCATCGAGGAAATTCGCCACGCACTCGATACTGAGCAGTTCGAAATGCTCTACCGGCCAGTGGTCGATCTTCGGATTGGCAATGTCCGAGAAGTAGAAATCGCCATGTTCTGGCGCAGCGCGACAGAGGGGCTTCTCGATGACCACGAAATCCGGTCACGTGCCTGGCGAGCCGGTGTCCTCCACGAAATAGCCGAGCACGCGGCTGAACTTGGCGAGCGTGACCGCCCGCTCATGCTGGAGGCGATCGGGAATCGCACAGGCATTGTGTTGTCTCGCCATTACTGGATCGAGTATCTCCGTGAAAATCGGGTAATCGATCAACTCGCACAGATCGCCAGAGACGTGAGAGGGACTCCAATCTCCGTCTGGATCGAACTCTCCGGACGAATCTTGCCAGACGACGATTCCACCTTGAGTCGTCTGATTCGCCTCTACGAAGAGGGGATACAGTTTTCGATTGCTGAATTTGGCGGCTACGAAGGTGATACCGGGTTGTTGCGACATCTTCCGGTCGAGGCAATCGTGGCCTCTACAGATCTGGTCAATAGTGCGTTGACGGATCGTCGAGCGCACACACTCTTGCGATCCGTGGTTGCCACGGCGCAAGTCTTCGATCTCCCCGCCAAGGCACCAGGCATCCGCACCGCTGAAGAACTCCGTATGATTCGCGATCTCGGGTTCGATTTCGGATCTGGACCGTTGTTCTCGAGACCACTCACCGCAGGCGAACTCCTCGACTTCAGCATTGACCATGTATTCGACCTCGACAAGCGAACTGCTTATTGATACGAAAACGATACGCAAACTCTCGCGCTACAGCGTCGTCTGTAACGGTCTGGGCGCTAACCTGAATCAGGAACGGTTGAGAAGTCAATTAGGAGGCAATATGGTAAAGGTTACCTACAGACGCGCAGAAGAACTCCTTCGCCAGAGTGCCTTCCAGCCTCGAGAACTGGCACGCCTTCTCGGCACCACAGAATCATTTCTGTTCAATGAGGTCTGGAAAGGCAATCTGCGGGCGGTCAAGGTCGGAAACGACATCGTACGCTTCGAACGGTCGGAAGTCTTGAAATGGTTGAACGACCGCGAGTCATGATCGGCTAAGCGGCGGTGTCCTGGTCGCTGGTGATCCGTAACTCAGTTTCAGGAAACCGGTTCAACCGGTATGAGCAGCAACGGTGTCTGCATTCGATCTACCAGTTGCTCTGCCAGACTACCGTACGTCCAGCGCTCGATCCCGGATCGTTTTCTCGTCGCCAGCGCCACCAGTCCGGGTCGAGCGCGTTCAGCGTATCGCATCAATTGCACCGCGGGGCTTCCAGCCAGAATGACGGGCACAACCTCAATTCCATAAGTATCTGCGCACGCCGAGCCTTGCCGCTCGAGATACTCTCTCACGCGTTCCACTTCGGGCGCTTCCCACCGATCGTCGTCCGGAGTAGGACGATCATCTGAATCACGCATCGTTTCTGCTACCCGTACAACATCGAGTTGCGTCTTCAGATCACCTGCCAGCATCGCGGCAGGTTGGATTGCCGTCTCCGCGTTGGCGCTTCCATCCAGAAACACCGAGATCAGTGGTCGGTGCAGCAAGTCGTTCACCCGCTGATCCGTTAATTCAGAAGGGATCATGATTACGGGCTGTTCAGCCGCCCGCACCACTGCAGTCGTTGTCGATCCCATGAACAATCGACGAATTCCGCCGGCTCCCTGGCTGGACATCATGATCCAGGCAGTCGGATCGAACTCAGCCTCGCGGACAATCTCGTTGGCCGCTGATCCAACACGCCCGATGACTTCGAATTCAATGCCAGACTCATTGAGTCGTGCGCATGATTCCCGGATCGCTGCAGGTGCATTGATGAATGCACGAGGCTCCGCATCAGCGGTCCAGTCAACATCCCCTTCAGTCATTCGGCTCATCTGCTTAATGTCACGGAACACATGAAGGACACGAACACGGATCGACAATTTGCTGGCCAGATTCACCACCGCGGGAATGACACGGTCAGACGCTGCCGAGCCATCCAACGGAACGAGCAAGCGATCGGGTCGGGCTATTGATTTGCTCACCAGGTTCCTCCGTTATATGACTTGTTCACGGTTGCTTTACCCAGGGATCTTGCGAAGATTCCCCCGAACTGGCGATCCAGATCGCGTTCGCGTTTCCCCAAAGATTGTAGCAGCACATTCGCAAAATTCAGGTTAGGATGAATAGCACGACCTAACAGTGTTTCTCTTCGCATACCCCATCTGGCTTACAATGGCTGCCAGAGAGCGTAAACTGACTTCGGACGAAGCAACAGTAACCAGGCTCCGGTGACAATCGCTCGATAGAACGGTAACCGAGGGGGTGGAATGCGAAAACAGCTGGTGCTCGTTGCGGACGACGACGCTCCGATTCTCAGACTTGTCAGAACCAAGCTGCAAGCTGACGGCTACGGTGTGATCACGGCCATGAACGGTAAAGAAGCCGTCGAACTCTTCGAACGAGAGCGTCCTGACATCGTGGTTCTCGACCTGATGATGCCGGTTATGGATGGCTATGACGCCATGCAGCAAATCCGACAGTCCGCCAATGTTCCGGTGGTCATTCTCACCGCGCGCTCAGCTGCGCCGGAGAAGATTCGGGGGCTCGACCTTGGAGCCGACGATTATGTCACCAAACCATTCAATCCAGATGAGCTATCGGCCCGCATTTCCGCGGTTCTGCGACGGGCTTCTGGAAGTCAGCCGGCATCCTCGCAACTTCTCGACTACGGACGATTGACGATCGATCTCAGCCGCCGGCAGATCATGAACAATGGCCAGGAAGTCGAACTCAGTCGCACTGAGTGGGAACTCCTGTATCAACTTGCCAGCAATGCTGGGCGCGTAATGCTCCACACCGAGCTGCTATCGCGAATATGGGGACCAGAGTTCCGGGACGAAACGTACTACCTGAGAACCTGGGTGAGTCGACTCCGAGCCAAACTCGAAGAGAACCGGGAACACCCGACACTCATCAAGACCTTTCCCGGCATGGGCTATCGCCTGGAACCGCCGCAAGACGGGGAGTAGTCGATGCCATACGCTACTGCCGAGCCACTCCTGAGGAATATCACTGTGTTGACCGGGGTGAACGTGGCGCCTCTGCGAGAGCTAGAGCCAGAGGTCCAACAGAGTGCGCTTCAGACAGTGGTCGGCATTCGCGGCGTCAGTCAGACATTCACATACAGTGATCGTCTCTACCTCGGAAGCCGCTTCTCCGATCAGACGGCGGCAATCATCGTGGCAGGGCCGTACGTTCGTGCGGATGTTCCGTCGGATGATCCCGATGTACCGGTTCTCACACCAGATGCCGAAGCCCGTCTGGCCACCGCAGTCCAGAACGCGGCGGTCGGGCTCTCCGCGATTGAGGACGAGAAGCGGGAGCGACTGGAAGTCTCCGGTCAGTTCGAGTTGATGAGCTCGGCGATTGTCGCGATTACCGGTGAGCATTCGCTCGAGAATGTTTTGAACCGGATCGTCGAGTTGGCTCGTTCGGTATCCGGTGCCCGCTATGCGGCGCTCGGAGTTCCGGGAATACACGGTGAACTTGAATCATTCATTACTGCGGGAATCGGACCGGCCGAACACGCAGCAATCGGCGAATTGCCCCGTGGCAAGGGCCTGCTGGGAGAGTTGATCAGAGAACAGCGATCGATGCGCCTCCGTGATCTTTCCCAACATCCATCGTCAGTCGGATTTCCACCAAATCATCCACCGATGAAGAGCTTTCTCGGGGTGCCGATCAACGCCCGTGGCCGGGTGCTCGGAAACCTCTATCTTACCGAGAAGCGTTTTGCCAACGAGTTCACCGCTGAAGATGAGCGCCTGGTCGAGCTCCTCGCACGACATGCGGCGGTGGCGATCGAGAATGCCCATCTGTATTCGTCGCTGGAATTCCAGCAAGAGCGGCTCCGGTTCATCATCGATCAACTCCCCGAGGCGGTGGTTCTTGTTGAGAGCGATCCCGAACGGGTCACGATGGCCAATCGGCAGGCATCGCTCCTGCTCGGGTGGGATCTTTCGGATTCGCTGCCACTCCAGGAGTTCCTTGATCGCAACCCTCGCTATTCCCCCGACGGGGAGCGGATCCCGAACGAGGAGATTCCGATCGTCCGGTCACTTCGCTATGGCGAAACGGTGGCCAGAAGCGAAATCCAGCTAGAGCGGGAAGATGGGGAGCGGCTGACGTTACTCGTCAACTCTGCCCCGCTGCGTCAGGCTGACGGATCGATCGGCGCAGCCGCGCTCGTCTTCCAGGACATCACGCTTCTGAAGGACGCGGAGCAGATCAAGGACGACTTCCTCTCACTTGTGTCTCATGAGCTGCGTACTCCGTTGACCACGATCCATGGCGGGTCGTATCTGCTCATGGAATCAGGACTCGATCTCGAAGAGGAAACCCGCGCAGAGATCCTCAATGACATTTTCTCGGAGAGCAAGCGCCTGGCTAGTCTGGTCGAAAACATGGTTAAGCTGGCCAATATACGGGCAGGCAGATTCAAGATCGACGAAGAACCGGTAAATGTCCGGCTTCTGATTCAGCGCGCGATCCGTGGCACTGACGCGGTGAAAGCTGAACGCGAGATCCGGATCGGTGAAACGCGCAACATGCTGGCGACGGGAGATGTCGATAGCCTCGATCAAGTGCTGCGCAACCTCGTTCAGAACGCAGTCAAATATGTCCCTGGGGATAGCCCGATCGACATCGAAGCCGAATCCATGGACGGCATGATCATCATCAGCGTCAGAGATTATGGACGCGGCGTGGACCCGAATGACCTTCCGCTCCTGTTCGACCGCTTCCATCGTGGCCGGGACAGAGAGACCACTGCTGGAATGGGGCTTGGACTGTATCTATCTCGAATGATCGTTGAGGCGCACGGTGGTCAGCTATGGCTGGAGCTTCCCGAGGATGGCGGGTCTCGATTCTGCTTCAGCGTTCCCCGGGCGGCTGATATCGAGAACGACGGCCCGTGACTTGCAAGTAAGGCGTATCAGGGCATGAAATCGCCCGCTGAGTTCGTACAGACACGCACGTCACGATCTACAGGAGGTCTCATAGATGGCAGGCATTGGCCAGTCAAAAGATATTCTTGGAACCAATAACACAGAGCAGCGAGAGAAAATCGTTGAGCTGTTGACGCGCGCCTACTGGATGGAAATCGAAACGGTTATGAATTACATCCAGGCGTCAGTCAACCTTGACGGAATACGCGCTGAAGAGGTTGCCGACTCACTTCGAGGAGATATTCAGGAAGAGCTGGCTCATGCCCAGCGCTTCGCCCAGCGAATCAAGGATCTGTACGGGGTTGTTCCTGGCTCTGCTGACTTCAGCCCGGAGCAGCGATTCCTGCAGCCACCAGATAAATCGACTGATGTCGCCCATGTCATCAAGGGTGTGATGGAAGCCGAAAAAGGAGCACTGGATCACTACAACCGGCTCATCGAAGCATGTGACGGTGTCGACTGGGTAACTCAGGATATGGTGGTGGCGATTCTCGAAGAAGAGCAGAATCACTACCGCAGCTTCGAGTCCTTCCTCAAGGAGTACGAGAACTAAATCACGCTGACTGATCGCGTCCTGCGAATGCAAACGGACCACTGGATTTCCCAGTGGTCCGTTCTCGTAATCACCAATTATCAGAATTTCGTTACACTCGGTATAAGCGTCTTGATGTCGTTGCGGGCGGCAACATCGGCCCCCCCGATTGTCCGACCAGAACGCGGGCAATCAAGTCACCAATCGCCTCATCCTCGCTCGCACCAACACCCACGATCATCTTGTAGCCTGCAATCTGATCCCGGCCATCAGCAAGGTCGTGGCGTTCGATCACCCCGATTGCATTCCAATGGTCTGGTGATGGCTCACGCAGGTAGTATCGAATATCGAGTGAGCCGATTCTCAGGATCACCGCGTTGTCGAACGACTCTTCGTACGGCATCGAAGCCCTCCCTGTATGCAACCCGTGAACAGCTTACCGGCCGCCGGCAGCCCCTGTATTCACCATAGTAGTGATAGGCTACTGACGACCGCATGTAGCAGAGACGATAATCATGTCGAATTCGTTACAGGTAGAGATGGACTGGGGTAACTTTTGATCGCCCCCGAGAACAACACACCGCAATGTAACGCCTCTGTCATAGTTGGCAGTTTCAATTTACCGGGGCGACACCACGAGCGTCGCATGATTGGGATTACTGGCGCCAGTGAGAGCGCCCTGGTATTCGAAGACGATCGAAGGGTGGAAGAGCATGATTGGTACAGTCATTGTTCCGCTGGACGGCTCGGAACTCTCGGAGCGCGCGCTGAATATCGGCCAGGCAATCGCCGGACGAACCAGCTCTGATCTGCTGCTTGCACGGATTGGGCGAATTGGCGCAGATGAGCCCGAGATGGAGCAGATTCGAAAGTACCTGAAAGCAAGAGCCAGCAACGTATCCGGCAAACTTGCGACATTTACCGACCGTGGGCGCCCGGCCCAGTCGATCATCGAACTGGCTCACCAACATGTCGATCCGATCATCGTGATGTCGACGCACGGAAGGGGTGGGATCCATCGCTGGATGGCCGGAAGTGTGGCAGAAGAGGTAGTTCGCGGCGCGGGAGTGCCGGTTCTCCTCGTCCGTGGTGATCAGGAGATTCAATCAGCCGAGAAGATCGAACTCCGCTCGATTTTGTTGCCAGTGGATGGCTCCAGATACAGTGAATCGGCAATCGATTACGCAGTAGAGCTTGCCAGACTGTTTGGGAGCACACTCCATTTGATTCGAGTTGTCGATACACCTTCCGCTTACGGATTGCTTAGCAGGCATATGGAAACGGCGGCCACTGGCGATATCCTTGATGAAATCATCGATTCGATGCGCAACGAGGCGAACGCCTACATAGACCAGCTCGCGGAGAGACTCAGCAATGAAGGAGTCCAGGTCCGGAAGACGGTGGTCGAGGGCTTTCCAGGAGAGCAACTCATCGAGCATGAGCGTCGCGGATTCTTCCAGCTCGTTGTCATGGCGACTGCGGGTCGCAGCGGTGTGAGCCGTGTCGTCTTCGGAAGCGTAGCCGAGCGAATGCTGAAGCTTGGGCGATCGCCGGTGATGATGGTTCGCCCACCGGATGAAATCCATTAGACGATGGTCACCGCGGCGCACTGTTGACGTCACCCGGGACACACGCTAAACCTTCACCTGAGCGTTTAGGTGTGAAGAGAGGAACTCTGTATGGATCCGATCAAGATTACGGTTGACGACATCGAGCTGGAGGCGCGTTTCGAGTTCGATAACGCGCCTCGTACCTGCGCCGCATTCTCGAAGTTGCTGCCTTATCGGCAAAAGCTGATTCAGGCACGGTGGAGCGGGGAGTCCGCCTGGATCCCGTTGGGCGGGTTCCAGCTTGGCGTGGAATTCGAGAACCATTTGAGTTATCCAGCGCCCGGAAATATTCTCTTCTATCCAGGGGGATACTCAGAGACCGAGATCCTGTTCCCATACGGTCCAACCTGCTTCGCCAGCAAGATGGGCCAGCTGGCTGGAAATCACTTCCTTACCGTGACCACCGGAATCGAGCATCTTCAGGAGATCGGCCGCAGAGTCGTCTGGGAGGGCGCTCAGGACATCGTCTTCCATTCGGGTTCCTAGGTCGATGAAGAACGCCGAAACCCGGTTTACCGAGCAGTGGGATGCCGTCGATCCATTCGACGAATCGTACCCGCATCTGTGGATCAAGGTCGAGCACCTCGGCCGCTATATCTTCGCCTGTAGATACCTTGCCAGCAGAGGTGTAGAAACGGTTCTCGATGTTGGTGCCGGAACCGGGTACGGTAGCGATCGTCTGGCTAGTCAGATTCCGACGGTTCTCAGCCTGGATGTAGGTCATCCCAGCCCACCTAACCGTGAATCAATCATTCAGATCACCCACAAACTCGGCACGCAGTCGCTCAAGACTGCACTGGATCGCAGCTTCGTCGATGCGATTGTCTGTTTCGAGACGGTGGAGCATCTGGTCGACCCGGGTGGAGCGCTGGAAGAGTTCAGCCAGATTCAGAATCCGGGCGGAATACTCATCCTCTCTGTGCCGAACAGTGTTGCCGAACGAATCGGCCCAGATGGACTGCTAACCAATCCATATCATCGCAGAGCCTTTACGATCTCCTCTATTCGATCGTTGCTCAACGCGTCAGGCTATGAGGTGCGTGAAGTGCTCGGACAGCAATTGACAACGGATATCAATAGCAATGAGACCAGAAACATTCGCCGCAAGCAGGTCGACGGCCGTATCGGAGATGAGCCGTCCCTGCACGGTCGCGAGACGCTCGAACGCCTCGCGACCGTGGTCGGGTACCCAGAGCCGCGCGATGTCGAACGTTCGTACTCGCTGATCATTGTTGCTGAACGGACAGCGGATCTTTCGGAATAGCTCCTTGTCACTCACTATCCCGAACTCACCCGTCGTGACTATTCAAGCTGGGAGGAACCACCAATATGGCGAAGAAAAAACTGTACGATCGGGCGAAATCGGTTCTGGCTGGTGGCGTCAGTGCATCAATGCGTCATCATCCCTACCTGGATCGTCCCCTCTATGTCACGCACGGAGATGGTGCGCATATCTGGGACGAAGACGGCAACCGATTGATCGACTTCAGCAACTCCAACGGAGCCACGATGCTCGGTCACAACTATCCGGCCGTGCAGGAAGCGATCAATGAAGTTATGTCGCGTGGGCCAGTTACTGCTGGTGAGACCGAGGACCACGTTCGCCTGGCCGAACAGCTCTGCAAGATGATCCCGTCTGCCGAACGGGTTCGCTACGCATCAACCGGGAGTGAAGCCACCGCGGTTGCATTGCGACTGGCTCGACATGTGACCGGACGCACGAAATTCCTGAAGTTCACGGGCCACTTCCACGGCCTCTCCGACGCGTTTCTGTTCCAGCCGAAACCAACAATCCACGCCAGCGCGAAACCGCAGGCAACGTCTGGTGGGGTTCCCACCAGCTACGCCTACGATTCGTTGAGCGTTTCCTGGAACGACGTCGAAGCGTTCGATGATTTGATGAGCCGTGAGGGCAATCAGGTTGCCGCCATTATCTGTGAGCCGGTCTGGTACAACGCGGGCTGTGTACCACCGGACGACGGATTCCTTCAGCATCTCCGGGATACCGCAGACAAGCATGGATGTGTTCTCATCTTTGACGAGGTGCTTTCCGGCTTCCGTATGGCCCCCGGAGGCGCTCAGGGGCACTACGGAGTCACACCAGATCTCACAACGCTTGCCAAGGCGCTAGCGAACGGCATGCCGCTCTCTGCCATCGTCGGAAAAGCCGAGATCATGGAAGAGCTGGCACCGACCGGAACCGTTGTCCACAGCGGAACGTACTCCGGGCATCCACTCTCGATCGCCGCAGCGAACGCCTCAATGGAGATCCTGTCCAAGAAGAAGACCTACACTGAACTCAACAAGACAGCCAACTGGTTCTACGAACAGTTGCAGGAGTCGTTCGACGCGGCAAACATGCCAGTCGTCGTTCAGGGACTTGGAACGAGGTTCGGGATCTACTTCGACCGTCAGGATCCGGTTCGAACCAGCGAAGATTCCGAAGACAATGATCACGAACTCAACGCCCGCTTCGTGAACGCCTGCATTGAGCGCGGCGTCTACTTCCACGCCTACAGAACCGCAGGAGCACCCGGGCACAACGGAATTACGCTCTCACATTCACGTGAGGAACTCGGAGAAGCGCTGAACGTGATTCAGGATGTCGCAAAGGCGATGAAGCGGTAGCTCAGAGGGTTACGATCAACGCCGGGATTCTCAGGAATCTGAGATCCCGGCGCTCGTGCTCAGGTCATCAGCCGATGCGATGATTGCGTGGCGGAAGATGGTCATCGGCGTTGTCTTCGGGAATGTACCCGAGCTGCACCACCGCGTCAGTTATGTCCCAGGTTCGGGACGTATTGCCGGAGATGGCATAGTACGTCGCGAAGCCGACGTCACTCTCAATCGATCGCCAGACGAGCTGCGCGAAATCCCGCGGGCTCAGCCACATGTAGCGAGCAATCTCGTCACGTGGCCGATCGTTGTATGCACCGATGCGCATGTTGATGAACGACATCCCGTAGCGGTCGTAGTAGTGACGCCCCAGTGTCTCACCGAACGCCTTGGAAACGCCGTACAGTGAATCTGGGCGAACCGGCTGTCGGGAGTAGACCGGCCAGGCTTCGTCCCGGTCGTTCATGCCCATTACATGATTCGTTGACGCGAACACAACACGCTGAACCCCCGCTTGCCGGGCCGATTCATACACATTGTAGAGCCCCTCGATATTGGCCCGGTTCACCCGATCCCAGGGAGTTGTTACTGCTGGTTCACCGGCGAGATGAAGCACCGCATCGATGCCCTCCATCGCCGGAGCGATCTGATCGTATTCGGCGATATCAGCCACTACATAGTCGTCGGTTGCCGGTTTCTCGGGCACCGTATTGTGGAACTGCAACCTCAGATCGTACCGATCGCCGAGCAATCGGGTCATATCCATGCCAATCCTGCCGGCTGCACCGGTGATCAGCACTCGTTTACGCCGCTGGGCCATCAGTTCGCCGCCCCTTCGTCCGGTGGCGGCAGATGCTCGTCGGCATCATCCTCCGGTCGGTAGCCGAGTTTGACAACGGAATCAGTGATGTCCCAGTTCCGACTGCTGTTTCCGGAGATCGCGTAGAAGGTGCCGTATCCCACATCGCTCTCGATCGCTCGCCAGCAGAGCTGAGTGAAATCGCGTGCGCTGAGCCACATGTAGCGGCCGATCTCGTCCACAGGCTTGTCCAGGAACCAGCCAATGCGGAAGTTGATAATCGACATCCCATAGCGGTCGTGATAATGCCGACCTAGCGTCTCGCCGAATGCCTTGGTTACGCCGTACAACGAGTCCGGCCGCTGCGGAAGATCAGCATACACGGGCCAGGCAGTATCCCGGTCGTACATACCCATTACATGATTCGTTGACGCGAAGAGAATGCGGCGAACACCCGCCTGACGAGCGGACTCGTAGACGTTATATTGTCCAAGCACATTCGCTTCGTGAACGCTCGGCCAGTCGGCTTTCCAGGATGGCTGACCAGCCAGGTGGATGATCGAGTCTACGCCCTCCATGGCCGGAGCAATCGCATCGTAGTCAGCGATATTGGCAATGATGTAGTCGTCAACCAGTGGGTGTTCCGGGACCGTGTTGTGGAATTGAAGGCGCAGTTCGTATCGATCCTTCAGGCGTTCGGTCAGCGCAGTACCAATCCGGCCAGCAGCACCGGTAATCAATACCCTGCGTTTTTGCTCACTCATAGGTTCGGTGTCTCCAGATCCGTGAAGCGAATCGATTACTCGGTTGGTTTGCCGGATGCCTCTCGCAATCGCTCCAGTTCGGCGCGAGTTGCCTCCAGCAAGGCATGGACCTTCTCCATGGTGGCCCGATCGTCATCGTCCATGCGGACATGATGAACATAGTGATGTGCGCGATCTTCGAGCACTCGCACCTGCTCCCGTAGCGGACCGATCAAGGCATACGGATACTGTTGATCAACATGATCGAAATACTGCTCTGCCATGCGTGGGTACTATCCTCTCAACGGTTGGCTTTGAATCTCTACAAACCGATTCGTGACTGGAACTCGGCTCGGCCCTTGATGCCCGGACGAATCCGGAACAGAGCGCCGGCCCCCTCACCTTCTTCAGCTTTGTTGGTACCACCGGCGGTGGTGACATAGATGTCGGAGTAGTCAGGACCGGCAAACACCGCGCTTGACACCTTCTTCGCCGGGAATTTGAAGGTCTGATCAAGCTCAGCATCAGGTGTGTACCGAAACAGCGCGTTTCCGTCCCAGCGAGCCGACCAGACGTAGCCTTCGAGATCAACGGTCATGCCGTCTGGCACGCCTTCACCCTCCGGGGTCTGCAGGAAGAGTTGCTTGTCTGAAATCTCACCAGAGGAACGATCATACCGATACTTGTTGATCTGTCGTTTGGTGGAATCGGTGTGATACATGTGGGAAAGATCAGGAGTGAATCCGAGACCGTTCGATACACCGACGCCGTCGATCACTATTGAGAGATCGCCGTTGCGCTCCAGGCGATACAGATGCCCGGGGCGATCGTCAGTTGGCATCGTTCCGCAGAACACACGCCCCTCTGGATCGGCAATCACATCGTTGAAGCGAGTATTGACCTCATCCGGAATCTCGTCGATGACGGTCTCAGTCTGGCCGTCACGCCAGATCGTAATCGCTCCACGCTCGCCGAACAGTAAGAGCGACCCATCGGCCTGAATCGTAAACCCACCGACGACCGGTCCATCGTAGAACTGTTCGTGCTGACCTGTTTCCGGGTCGTAGCGAAACATTCTGCCAGCCGGGATATCGCACCAGTAGAGGCGACGTTCAGATTCGTGCCAGATCGGCCCCTCGCCAGTCGCGCACGCGTAATCGGCGATGAGTTCGGGCTCCATTGCACATACTCCCTCGCGAATTCCCCGCAAGCATCTGGCGACGCTCACGGGGAGTCACATTCGTTGAACAGGCTGTGTCTAATCGTCCGCAGATGTTGGCGTCGAGGAATTCTCCTGCGAGACTTCCAGTTCAGCGTCCAGTGCATCCAGCTGCTCAGTCTCTTCAGGCGGCCCCTCACGATTGGAGCTCTTGAAGATACTGGTCATCTGAGGCATCGGCAACTCAGGCGATTCCCGATACAGATAGCACGACGTCACGCGATTTGGATGCGTGTGGAACAGCGGTGGATGAGTCTGCACGCACATCGGCATCGCGTACGGACATCGATCATGGAACTGGCAATACTCGTCACCCTGCACCCCGAGTTCACCGGCAGGGCGGCCGATCGCTCGTTCGCCCTCCCACGGGAGATCGGGATCTGGCAAGGGGATCGAGCCAACAAGCAATCGCGTATACGGATGCTCGGGGTGTCGCACAACCTGGTCGACATCGCCTGCCTCAGCCAGTGAGCCCCGATAGAGCACCATAATGTCTTCGCTCACCTGAAACGCGGTAGTCAAGTCATGAGTAATGTAGATTAGCGAGATACCGAACTCGCGATTCAGGCGTAGCAGACTTCCGAGAATCGTGGCGCGAAGAGACGCGTCGACCATGGACACTGGCTCGTCAGCAATGATCAGTTTCGGTCGAAGCAGGAGCGCTCGCGCGACCATGATCCGCTGTCGCTGTCCACCACTCAATTCATGGGGGAAACGACCCAGGATCTCTTCTGGCCGAATACCAACGGCCTCCAGAGACTCGATCATCAGGTCTCGACGCCCTTTTTCGGTGTCGGCAAGGCGAAAATTCTTGATCGGTGTCTCAAGCACGTGGTCAATCCGGTAGAACGGATTGTAGACCTCGAACGGGTCCTGGAAGATCACCTGTACGTCGCGCAGAAACTGACGTCGATCGGATCCGCTCAGCTTTTCGAGATTCTTGCCGTTGTACAGAACCTCGCCCTCGGTTGGCGCGGCCAGCCCGAGAAGCATGCGTGCCAGCGTGGTCTTTCCGCTCCCGCTCTCACCCACGATCGAGGTGACCGACGGGTTCTCCGAGTCAATCTGGAACGAGAAGTCCTTGAGCGCAACGGTTCGGCTCTTGTCAAGCAGTCCGCCACCGAAAATCTTTGTGACGTTTTTCGCTTCGATCAACGCTGGCATCAAGCCTCCTCATACAAGTGGCACGCCACCCAGTGGTCCGGTCGAACCTCCTGCAGGATCGGCGTGACAGAGCTGCAATGATCCATCACTTTCGGGCACCGTGTGTGGAATGGGCAACCACTCGGCGGATTGAGCAACGATGGTGTGATTCCCGGGATACCCTCCAGGCGTGCTTTTCGGGATTCGAGCGATGGCAGACTGGCGATCAGCATCTGGCCATACGGGTGCAGTGGATCGCCGAACATGTCTCGCACTGTGGCGATCTCGACGAGTTTGCCGGCATACATCACACCGAGTCGATCGACGAATTGCGCCATCAGCCCCATATCGTGGCCGATCAGGATCACCGATGCGCCCAGGTCTTCCTGAACACTTCGCAATGTATCCATCACTTGCCACTGCACCACCACATCGAGCGCACTGGTTGGCTCGTCAGCGATGATCACGCTTGGCGACAGGCTGATTGCGAGCGCAATGCAAACGCGCTGCTTCATACCGCCACTCAACTCGTGCGGGAACATGTTGGCCACTTCGCGATTCAAGCCTACCCTTGTCAGCAGGTCACCAATACGCTCTTCGAGTCCGGAGCGCTTGACATCGATATCGTGATCTTTGTAAGCCAGAATGAACTGATCGCGAATCCGGCGCACCGGGTTGAGCGAGTTCATCGCACCCTGAGCAACGAGCGCAATTTCATCCAGGCGCTTCCGGCGCATCTGCTCCTCTGTGAGAGTGACCAGATCCGTCCCGTTCAGGAAGACGTGCCCGCCTTCAATCTTTCCGGGTGGCTTGATCAAGCGGAGCAACGACAACGCAATGGTTGATTTCCCACTGCCAGACTCACCAACGAGTCCGAATCGCTCACCAGACTTCAGCGAAAACGAGACGCCGTTCACTGCCTTAACCGCGCCGGCTGCAGTGTGGAAGTAAACGTGCAGGTCCTCGACCTTGAGCGTCTCCTTCAACTCCGCTGCTTTGGGCTCTTCGGCGCTGAGCGTTTCCTCTACCAAAATGAACCATCCTCCTCAGGACATCGTCGTCCTGCTAGCCTCAGTGACGGATAGCGCAGGTCGCCAATTTCAGGAACTCCACCCCGTCATCGCTCGCAATTTTCCGGTGACAGGATTCACTGCGCTCCTGCTCGCTCGAGATGCGGTGACTATAATACAGCCCCCTTGGCTCGTCAACGAGTTGCCTCTACTCGGAGTTCACGCTCGATCAAGAGAGCTGGCAACCTCATTAACGAATTCCTGGTGCGGTGTACTGAGCAGAGTATACGCATATCCCCAAACCATTTCATGCAAAAACAACATGCAGTTGCACGATTGATAGATGCAAGCAGGTCACACAACAAAATCGAGTGACATTGCCCTCCGTCATGAGTTCGCCAAGGTCTTTTGTTGCTAATTCTCATTATGCCCTTATGCAGGATATAGTGATACTAGAAGAACTCGGAAAACAAACTGCTATACGCTTTCGCATTGACAGGAGAATTACCGTGTGCTTAGTATTACGCCACTACCAGTCATGGTTGACGTGAACAACCGAATATTTCCAATGTGAGAATTGGGGGTGATAGCGTCATCTGATTGCGTTCGATGAGGAGCACGGAGTATCCAATGGCGGATACACCAGTAATAGCGCCCGCAGCATTACGGCACCAGAGTCTGATGGTGACGGGTTGAGGAGGAAGACGGACTCTATGGCTGATCGACGAGCGATTGACGCGCTGACGAATGACGTACTCGAGGGCAGACTCGACCGCCGCACACTCTTGAAGCGAGCGGCGATTCTCGGAATCACGACACCTGCGCTGGCTGGCTTGATTGCTGCCTGTGAGGACGACGATGCTGATGATAGCGACGATGGCGTCGCTGCTGAACCCGACGATGACGAGGAACTCGATGATGAAGAGTTGTCGGACCTCGATGACGAAGACGTTATTCCCGAGGATGCGGAAGTTGATATCGATGAAATAGGTGAAGTCCCTCGTGAGCGAACATTGTTCCTGCGCTGGGGAGGCCAGGAAGGCCGCTTCGTCGATCATGACCTCTGGAATGGCTACGCCATCGGCGCAAACCACCAGAACGGTCTGGGAATCCTCTACGAACCGCTGGCCTACTACAGTGCATTTGCTGACGAAACGTATCCCTGGCTAGCCGAAGACTGGGAATACAATGACGATTCCACCGAACTGACGATCAACCTTCGTTCAGGTATCGAATGGAGCGATGGCGAACCGTTTACTGCAGACGATGTCGCATTCACGCTGAACCATCTGGTTGAGATCGGTTCGGAAGTTCGCTGGGGAACCGATGTGCAGCAGTTTGTCGAATCGGCCGAGGCTGTCGACGATACGACTGTGCACGTCACCTTCAACGTCCCGGCGCCTCGGTTCATGTTCTTCATGACCTACAAGTACGACATCGGTCTGTACATCATTCCGCAACACATTTATGAGGGCGAAGACTGGAGCACGTTCACCTGCTTCGACCTTGATGAGGGACTGCCAGTGACCACTGGCCCCTGGGAAGTCGTCTTCTCTTCACCTGAACAGAAGATCATCGATCGGCGCGATTCCTGGTGGGCAATCGACCAGGGACTCGTTGACGATTTGCCAGGACCGGAGCGCGTAGTCTATCTGCCGTTCGGTGATGAAACCGGCGTTGCCCAGCAGCTGATTACTGACCAGATCGACTGTTCGCTGGACCTTCGCCCAATGACCATCGTGCGCGTCATGGAGGACAACCCCAACGTCGTCACCCACACGCTGGGCGAGCCGCCATACGGCTATGTCGACTGGTGGCCGACCGCGCTGTTCTTGAACCATGAGGAACCGCCGTTCGATGAACTCGAAGTCCGCTGGGGAATCAGTTACTACATCGATCGTGAGCAGATGATCGAGGTGGCTTATGACGGGGCCGGAAGTGTGTCTCCGCTGCCGCTACCGTCATATCCCGGACTCGAACCATACGTCGAGCATGTCAGCGACATTCTGGAAGAGTATGACACCCTCGAATACAACCCGGAAAAGGGTGATGAGATGTTCGAGGCGGCAGGCTTCCAGCGCAACGGCAGCGGTTTCTGGGAGCGCGACGGTGAAGTGCTCGAGATGACGCTCAACGGCTTCGAGGTGTTTGCCGACATCGGGCCGATCGTTGCCGAAATGCTGCGTCAGAACGGCATCGACGCCGAGTACGCCCAGCCGCCCGACTGGAGTGACATGATTCAGCAGGGCAACTATCGGGCCGGATTCCAGGGTCACGGTGGAAGTGTCAGCAACGATCCATATGACACGCTCCGACTGTTCCAGAGCGTTACGGTTGCTGTTCCAGGCGCCCACGGCGTCAACTTCACGCAATGGCAGAACGAAGAATACGACCAGATCGTCGATGAGATCGCGGTAACTCCAATTGATGATCAGGATCGTCTGATGGAACTCTTCCACGATGCTATGGAAATCTGGATTCCGGAACTGCCGAACATCCAGATCCAGGAGTGGTATCACCGGGTTCCGATGAACACCACCTTCTGGGAAGGCTGGCCAACAGTTGAGAACGAGTATGTCAATGGCGCCTTCTGGCACCTGACATTCCAGCTCGTACTCAACGAGCTTCAGCCAACGCAGTAATCGATATCGTTCGGGAAGCGTCGCATGCGGCGCTTCCCGTTCATCGCGGCGGGATCGAGGACCAGATCAACGCGTTCCTGAGCTACTACGGCACTCTCCGTATTAGTGGATCGGGACGTCAGTCACCATATACCCGGTCACGTCCCGCGCAATGAGGCGAGGGATCCTGTGCGACTCGACTATGTTGTCCGACGAGTATTTCTCTTCGTCGTAATTACCTGGCTCGCCGCCACGCTGAACTTCTTCCTGCC
>REEK01000182.1 GCA_007695115.1 Sphaerobacteraceae bacterium | reverse complement strand
CTGCCGATAGCGACGATGAGGCTGACGACGCCGAGATGACTGATGACGATGCCGAAGATGATCATGATGATTCAGCGGCCGATGACGGCAACGGACTGGTTGTCGGTGTTCAGGGGTTGCCTGATACCGTTGATCCGTATCTGGAACTCTCCAACGTCGGCACTCGCGTAACCTACTCGATGTTCGATCACCTGATCGAGCGCGACTTCATGTCCGGAGATACTCCGGGCGCCGGGTTCGGGCTCAACCCGATGCTGGCCGAGTCCTGGGAGCGCGTTGATGACCTGACGCTCGAGTTCTATCTGCGTGAGGATGTCACCTTCCACAACGGTGATCCGATGACCGCTGAAGACGTCAAGTTCACCTTCGATCGAATGCTCGTCGATACCCCGGACGACCTGATCGCCGCCGCAGCCTATGTCGGTACGATCTCCGAAGTCAATGTGGTCGACGACTACACGGTTCAGATCGTGACCGCAGAGCCGGATCCGATCCTGGAAAATCGGCTCTGTTCATGGTGCAGCTGGATTCTGCCGAAAGACTACTTCGAGGAAGTCGGCGAGGATGAGTTCTCCATGAACCCGGTGGGCACGGGTCCCTACAAGTTCGTGAGCCTCAACCCGGATGAGAACCTCATGATGGAGCGGTTCGACGACTACTTCATGGGGCCGGCCGCATCAGCCACACTCGAGTTCCGGGTTATTCCGGAGACGGCAGGTCGCGTGGCGGCCATCGCCAGTGGCGAGGTCGATATCATCACCAATGTTGCACCGGATCAGGTTGATCCACTGGAAGAAACCGATCAGGTCTACGTCAGCTCGATTCCGCTGGCAAACTGCCACGTACTCGTCTACAACACCTTCCATCCGAATATGGACGACAAGCGAATTCGCCAGGCGATGAACTATGCAATCGATCGGGAGTTGCTGGTTGATGCGCTCTGGGGTGACCGGGCAGTTCTGATGCGTGGTCACCAGTTCGAAGAGTACGGCGACATGTTCAACGAAGATCGCCCGTACACGCCATACGATCCAGACCGCGCTCGTGAGCTGCTCGAGGAAGCTGGCTACGACGGCGAAGAGATCATCTACTTCTGCAACAACGACTACTACACCAACGAGGTTGTGGCTGGTGAGGCGATCGTCCAGATGTGGCAGGAAGTCGGCATCAACGCATCACAGCAGGTTGTCGAAAGTCTGGCCGACGTGACCTTCCAGGAGATGAACTCCCGGACGTGGTCGAACTCCTCCTTTACGGCCGATCCAGACGGTGCATTCTGGCTCCGCTGGGGTCCAGACACCTGGCCACGAATGGGACCGGCAAGCTGGGAAGAGGGCGAATCCTACTGGGACGCCACGGAACGCTTCGATGAGCTGGGCGAGGCGATGCGCCGGACCCTGGACCAGGAAGAGCGATTCGAGATGTTCCAGGAGATCCTGGATATCTGGGAAGACGAAGCTCCGGGCACGGTTCTCTACATTCCGATGGAGAACTACGCCATCCGCGAGCATGTCGAGTGGAACCCGTACTCGTTCTTCTACATGGACTTCCGCCCGCACAACTTCCAGTTCGTCTAGCACAGGTTTCGCCGCCGGACAGGGATTCCTCCTCCTCCCTGTCCGGCGGCTTTTTGCATGGATTCAAACTGCCCTGTGGCCTCACGAATCCAGATTCCTGTCCAACAAATCGTTCACAAAATGACAAGCGCCGATTAACGAGCTAAGGGGCCGACCGCGGTGCAATCAATGACGTGATAACGCGCTGCACGATCGAGAACCTTCAGGAGGGATCGATGGTCGAAGGAAACGAAATGCGAATGCTGTCTCTGATGAGAGCCGGACTGACCCGACGCCAGTTGCTTCGAGGCATGGGTCTGTCGGTCGCGGCTGTTGCCACGACTGGTCTCCTGGCAGCCTGTGAGGTTGACGACGATACCGAGACCGAGGTCGTCGATGATGCTGATGACGACGAGGCAGCAGGCGTCGACCTCGATGACGACCATGATGATGATCACGATGACGATGCGGAAACCGATGACGAGGTAGTTGACGACGACGATCATGATGATCACGATGACCATGCCGACGATGACGAAGCAGCTGCTGATGAAGATCGCCCGCATATCGTCGTGGGCATGAACTCGATGATCTCCGACCTCGATGCGAACTCCAACGCCTCGCTGGTGGGGTTCATGACGCAGTACAACATCTTCGAGATGCTATTCCGACGAGATTTTCTGGATTCCGACCCGGTGGGTACTGGCAACACGCTCGAACCCGGTCTCGCCACCGACTGGGAGTTCATCGATGACACCACGCTCGAGGTACGCCTCCGGGAAGATGTGACTTTCCACAACGGCGATCACATGGATGCCGATGACGTTGTCTTCACATTCGAGCGCATCTTCGATCAAGACATTCCAGAGCTTTCGACTGCGCGCGGTGATCTTGGAACGATCTCAGAGGTCGAAAAGGTCGATGACTATACGGTGCGATTCCACACTGACGGCCCGGATCCACTTCTAGAGATGCGTCTCGCGGTTCGGGTGTCCTGGATCATTCCGCAGAACTACTACGAAGAAGTCGGTATGGATGAGTTCGGCCTGAATCCGGTTGGCACCGGGCCATATCGGGTCGTCTCGTTCACTCCGGACGAAGAGATCGTGACCGAGGCGTTCGACGACTACTGGAAAGAAACCCCGAACCTGAGCGGCTATACGATGCGGCTCATTCCAGAAACCGCCGCGCGGGTTTCGGCGCTGGCCAGCGGTGAAATTCACATCGCAACTGCGCTTCCACCCGATCAGCTGGAAACAGTGGAGAACACCGACGGTGTCCATATCAAGAGTGTTGAATCTCTGAACTTCCACATGATGCGCTTCAACTGCCATCACCCGCATGTCGAGGATGCACGAATCCGGCGCGCACTCTGCCATGCAATCGATCGACAGCTCCTGGTGGACACGCTCTGGTTCGGTGAAGCTCGTGTCCCAGCGGGACATCAGTTCGTCGACTATCCCGAGCATCTGACCTTCGATCTGGAACTTCCGTATGATCCGGATCTTGCGATGGAGCTGATGGAAGAGGCCGGATACGACGATGAGCTCATCACGTTCCGCGTTCATCCCACCTACTACACAGGCTACGCCGACGCGGCTCAGGCGATTATCGAGATGTGGCGCGAGGTTGGCTTCAACGCGGAGATCGAGCTCACTGAGGAACCATGGGAAGCGGACGAGGACGCCATGGTTCACAACTGGTCCAACTCGTCTCACATGGCAGACCCCGCCGGTGCTCAATGGACCAACTGGGGCGCAGGCGGCCCGGCCCAGGAGAACTTCTGGGATGCTCCAGACGAATACAACGAGCTCGGGGAAGAGCAGCTCCGCACGATTGACGATGATCGTCGGTCGGAGATCTGGGAACGGATGAACGAGATCTGGCTGGAAGAGCGTCCGGGAACCCCGATGTACAACCCACTGGAGAGCTACGGCGTCAGCGACAACATCAGCTGGGAACCGTACAGCCTTCCGTACTTCGACTTCCGTAACTACAACATGATTGTTCACAACGACGACTAGACGCAGGTGAACGAAACGCGGGGAGGGGCAGCGTGACCCTCCCCGTTTCTTGTGCGCCGAGTTTTCTCACAGAATCCCAACACCTTCCAATCTGCACTCAATATTTGCCGGTCCGGTTTCGGCTTGACTGATGAGAGTCTCGAAACGCGGTTCCATTTCAAGGTGAAAGGCCAGGTACATCATGGTGAATGAAGGTCGGCCAACCGTCGGCGTGGCATTGAACGCAGAACGGCTCAAGGAGTATCGAGATTGGGTGCTGGATAGCCAGCGAGATCTGGAGATCCAGGATTCAGCCAATCCGTTCGTGCTGGGCAATGGCTGGAAGGATGTTGCTAAAGAAGTGAACCAGCTACTCGACGGTCATACGGGGCGATTGGGGATTCACGCCCCGTTCGTCGATCTGACGATCGGAGCTGTCGATCCATTGATCCGGAGCTCGGTGGTGGAGCGGCTCACGCAGGGGCTCGAGTTCGGGGCCGCAATCGATGCAACCCACATGGTGATTCACAGTCCGGTTCGATTTCTTGGAGCAAACCCGTTCGAACCCTCAAAGCCGATCCTCGGAAGTGGCAGCGAGGTCGATGCCGTGAAGGCGACGCTGGATGCGATTCTGCCCCGTGCAGAGCAGTTGGGATGCATGCTGGTTGTCGAGAACATCTTCGACCGCAATCCGACCCGCCTTCGCGACGTCGTCACATCGTTCGATTCGGATTTCGTTCGAATGAGCATTGATATCGGACATGCCTATGTGATGAGCAAACTGGGCGGAGCATCACCAGAGCAGTGGGTTCGCGAAGCCGGTCCGCTCCTGGCGCATTTGCACCTGCAGGATTCGGATGGGGATGAAGACCGCCACTGGACGCCGGGAGTCGGCACCATGCAGTGGCACGCCCTGTTCGAGGCGCTGAATGAGCAGGGAGGTGATCCACGATTGATCATCGAGACTCGTGATTGTCCGATTCAGGGTGCGAACTTCCTCTCGGAGCGCGGATACGTTAACTAGTGCGCGGGCTGAGCCAGCGTCATTCCGGCCAGATAGCCGTTCTTTGGGCTTTGCGATTCTCGCAGTTGTGTTGATGCCTCGTTCGGAACTTGAGACAGCGCTCAACGAATCGTTCACAAAATGACAAGCGCCGATTAACGAGCTAAGGGGCCGACCGCGGTGCAATCAATGACGTGATAACGCGCTGCACGAACGGGAACCTTGAGGAGGGATCGATGGTCGAGGGAAACGAAATGCGAATACTGTCTTTGATGAGGGCCGGGCTGACCCGGCGCCAGCTGCTTCGAGGCATGGGCCTGTCGGTCGCGGCTGTTGCCACGACTGGTCTCCTGGCAGCCTGTGAGACCGATGACGACGATGCCGCCAGCGACGATGCGGCCCCGGCCGCAGAGTCGGACGATTCCGACGACGAAGTGGAAGTTGAAACCGACGACACTGAAGAGATGGTCGACGATGAAGATGATCATGAGGATGACGACCACGACGACGAAGATCACGACGACAACCATGATCATGATGACGACGAACCAACTGTCGACGGTGATCGCCCGAACCTGGTGATCGCAGCTGCCGGAATTCCGGGCCAGCTCGACCCCTACTCCAACCGCTCACTGGTTGGCCACATGACCCAGTACTCGATCTTCGAGACCCTGGTGCGACGTGACTGGCTCGACTCCGATCCTCCGGGAATCGGCAACAACATCGTTCCGATGCTGGCAGATTCCTGGGAGTATCTGGACGACATGACGATCGAGTTTCATCTCCGTGATGACGTCACCTGGCACAACGG
The DNA here is from genome assembly GCA_007695115.1 of Sphaerobacteraceae bacterium. Lineage (GTDB taxonomy): Bacteria > Chloroflexota > Chloroflexia > Thermomicrobiales > Thermomicrobiaceae > SLMJ01. Next base: position 7,597 of record REEK01000182.1, on the reverse strand, counting down.
CGATCACTTCGACGCAGACGATGTGGTGTACTCGTTCGAGTCACTGATCGGCGAGGAAGTGCCGGAGTGGGCTGGTGCTCAACAGGACATGACTAACCTGGAGTCGGTGGAGAAGATCGACGACTACACCGTTCAGCTGGTCACCAACGTACCGGATCCGATCTTTCTGACGAACCTGGCAGCCATCTCTTCCTACATCATCCCGCATGAGTACTACGAAGAAGTCGGAATGGAAGAGTTCGGTCTCAACCCAGTCGGCACCGGCCCGTACCGGGTCGTTGCCTACACGCCGGACGAGGTCATCCAGCTGGAGTCTCACGACGACTACTGGATGGGAATGCCGAACGCAGCCACCGTGGAATTCCGGGTCATTCCGGAGACCTCGGCTCGTGTATCGGCGCTGGTGAGTGGTGAAGTTCACATCGCGACCAACATCCCGCCGGATCAGATTCAGACACTGGAGGAGGCGGATGGCGTTCATCCGGAGAGCATCGAATCGCTCAACTTCCACATGATTCGGTTCAACACGCTCAACGAAACGATGACGGACAACCGACTTCGTCAGGCGATGTGCTATGCGATCGATCGGGAATTGCTGGTGGATACGCTCTGGTTTGGTGACGCGCGGGTGCCGAACGGGCATCAGTTCATCGACTATCCGGACCACCTGTTCTTCGACGATGTCACCCTTCCCTACGATCCGGATCGGGCCCAGGAACTTCTCGAAGAAGCTGGCTACGACGATGAGCTGATCACCTTCCGCGTCCATCCGACTTACTACACTGGCTATGCCGACGCCGCTCAGGCGATCGTTCAGATGTGGCAAGAGGTTGGCATCAACGCCGAACTGGAACTGACCGAGACTCCGTGGGATGCCGGTGACGATGCGATGGTTCACAACTGGTCCAACTCGTCGAACATGGCAGACCCGCTGGGGGCAATCTGGACAAACTGGGGGCCAGGATCGCCATCTCAGGCGAATTTCTGGGATGCCCCGGAGCGGTTCAACGAGCTTGGACAGGAACTGGGGTCAACCCTTGACGACGATGAGCGGTCCGAGCTCTGGCGCGAGATGCTGGAACTCTGGATGGAAGAGCGACCAGGCACCCCGCTCTACAATCCACTTGAGACTTACGGCGTCAGCGACATGATCGACTGGAAGCCGATTGCGGTTCCGTACATGGATCTCCGCAACTACAACCTGAACTTCAGCTCGGAAGACTAGCTTTCCTTATTCGCTCACTGCTACAACGCCGGGACGGGATTACTCCTGTCCCGGCGATTGCTGTTTGACGATGTCGACTCGTTCTCCGATTATGCTGTTCAGAGACGCGAGCATTCGACCGGTTCCCGGTTCAGAGAAAGACAGGCATCCATGAGCAATGCATCGAAATCGACCGTTGGGGCGTCCCTAAACCTGAAACGCTTGAAGGAATATCACGAGCTGATCGTTGGCCAGCAGCGCCCGGTTGAATTTCAGGATGCCGCGAACTCCGGATTGCTGGATGGCGACTGGAAGGCCGCCACCAGTGAGATCAACTCGCTGTTGGATGGCCACACCGCGTTCCGCGGCATTCACGGGCCATTCATTGATCTGACGATCGGTGCCAGCGACCTGAAGATTCGGCAGGCGGTGATCGACCGGCTGTTGCAGGGGCTCGAGTTCGGTGCCGAGATCGGCGCGACCCATATGGTGATCCACAGCCCGACCCGGTATCTGGGCACGAATCCGTATGAACCGCCCCGCAGCGTACTGGGGCTGACCGATGAGTTCGGCTCTGTTACGGCGACAGTCGAGGCGATTCTTCCACGAGCGCAGGAGCTGAACTGCGTGATCATGATCGAAAATCTCTACGACCGGAATCCGTATCGGCTGTGCCGGATGGTGGAATCGTTCCAGTCAGAGCATGTCCGGTTGAGTCTGGATACAGGCCATGCCTTCATCGCCAGCAAGCAGGGTGGTGCCTCGCCGGATCACTGGGTCCGTCTGGCAGGAGAACTTCTTGGCCATCTGCACCTGCAGGATAGCGATGGTGACGCAGACCGGCACTGGCCGCCAGGAATTGGCGACCTGAGCTGGTATGCACTGTTCAAAGCACTGGAAGAGCAGGCTCACCAGCCACGATTGATCATCGAGACGTTCGACGATCCCGCCCAGGGTGTCGACTGGCTCGTCAAGCAGGGGTACACCGCCTGATTCTCGTTTTCGAAGCTGCGCGGGTCAGCAATGACCCGCGCAGCCCCCACTAGTCCTCTCAACCCGGATATCTGACAGAAACTCCCCAGAAAATGAGAACGTCTCCTTAATCACATCGGCCCTGGTGTGCGCTTTACTCGGGGCGGTGAATCTGAACGTGCCAGAGCGTGGGGAGATTGCGCAATGATCAAGCAGGATCGCCGGGTGTTGATAGTCGGGATCGATGGACTGAGACCGGATCTGTTCGATCCGGAGGCGATGCCGACTATCGCCCGGTTCGTAGAGACTGGCGTATCCGCAACGCAGTATCACTCGATCTATCCAACCCACACCCGTGCGATCAACACCACGCTGGCAACCGGCTGCACTCCAGGCATGCATGGCTGGATGGCGAACGTTTATCGCCATAACGGGGTGACTGACGACGGAATCATCAACACCGCCGATGCGGCTCATATTCAGGCGATGGATGATGCGACCGGACTGAACGCTATCAAGGTCCCGACGCTCGGTGATCTGCTGGCACGGTACGGCAAGAAGGTCGGCGTTGCCTCGACCCAGAGTAGCGGCGCCAGCCTGATCTGGTCGCGGAAGCAGTCATATCCGGTGGCAACCGTCAGCACCACATACGACCGGGCCGATACCCAGCAGATCTGGGATCAGGTCGGCACCCCGCCAGGCATCGATGAACCGAAGCCGGGCAAGAGCGGGCAGTCGCACTGGGCCAAGCGTGTGGTCATCGATCGCTATCTGGATGATCCGGATGTTGCGGTCATTTACTTCTACATGGTCGAGCCTGATTTCAGCCTGCACTACTATGGGCTCGGTGCGCCAGAAGTAACCGAAGCGCTCACCGAGTGTGACCGGGCGCTGGCCGAGGTGCTGGATGCGATGGACCAGCGCGGCGTTAGGGACCAGTTCGACGTGATCGTCCTCTCTGATCACGGGCACTCAACCACGAAGATGAGCCGATCATTGACTGAGCACCTCGATCGGGCTCGGGCAACGCTGGGGCAGAACATTCCGGAACTGACGACTGCCAGCGACTACATCTATCAAGTTAACGGCAACCCGATTCCGACGGCGGCCGAGATCGAGCCGGTGGTTCGCTGGCTTCAGGAGCAACCCTGGGCCGGGGCCGTCTTCTCTCACGCTGCGTATGCCGAACTACCGGGTGTGCTCCCGCTCTCAGCAGTCTGGAATGGACATGAAGCAGAGCGAAGCCCACTGCTGGCAATCAGCCCTGCCTGGTCGGACGCGCCGAACAAAAACGGTATTCCGGGGATGCTTGCCGCGTTGACCGAGCATTCGGGCTTGCGCTCGACGCACGGCTCCTGCTCGCCGTTCGAGATGCACGCCTTCTGGAGCGCGTCCGGACCCGATTTTCTGGAAGGGGTCACGACGGACATCCCTGCCGGTGGGACCGATCTGCTGCCCACGGTTCTGACGCTACTCGGCCTCCCGGTGCCAGAGTGGATCGACGGCCGCGCGATGCAGGAGACACTCTCTGAGCCAACCGGACACGCTGAAGCGTCGACAGACGAGATCATCGAACCGTTGAACGGTCATCCGGATGGATTCAACCCGACCCTCCACCTGCACCGGGTCGGGCATACGACTTATATCCACCAGGCGACCAATGGCAATCCCGATTCTGCGCCGACCGGCGAATGACGCGACTGATATCCAGGAAAGGATATTCCGTGAAGACTGACCAGCGCCGACGGGTTCTTCTTATCAGTGCCGATGGTATGCGACCTGACCTGTTCGATCCTGCGCTCATGCCGGTCTGCGGCGAGCTCGTTGCCCGCGGAACGCGTCTCATCGATTACCACGCCTCATATCCAACCCACAGCCGGGTGAACATCACCACGATCTCGACCGGCTGCCTGCCGGGGAAGCATGGATTCGCTGCCAACATCTTCCGGGTCGATGGCGCCACTGAAGACGGAGTGATCGATACCGGTGACTTCGGCCATATCTCCCAGCTTGATCAATACACTGGCGGCAACGCGATTCAGGTGCCGACCCTGCCGGAGCTTCTGGCACGGTCTGGCCTTAAAGCGCAGGTGGTCGCTACATCGTCCGATGCCGCTGGGCTGATCTGGAATCGATTTCACCCTGATCAGGTGTTCGATCTGAACGAGGCAGTCGATCGGCCAGCGATTCGTGCGGTTCGCGAGAAACTCGGCCCGGTGCCCTCGGAGTCGATGCCGAACCGGATCCCGCACATCGAATACACGGCACGAGCGCTGAGCGAGCACTATCTGGATGATGACGAGGTCGATTTCTTCGCGGTATGGCTCAGCGAGCCGGATCACACTCTGCATCACTTCGGAGTCGGTTCACCAGAGGTCAGAGAAGCACTGAAGGCGGTCGATCGCTCCGTCGCCGAGATTCTGGACGGGCTCGACCGGCGCGGGATTCGGGATCAGTTCGATATCTTCCTGATCTCGGATCACGGACACTCGACCGTGGAGCGCCATCGCACACTGGGCGAGTTCATCGAACCAATGATCGCTGATCGGTTCCCCAGGCTGCGGGGACTGGCCACGGCCAGCGATTTCATCTACTCGGCACCGGGGCAGCTAGCCCCAACAGTAGAGGAACTGGCACCATTCGTTTCCTGGTTGCAGGATCAGTCGTGGTGTGGGGCTGTGTTCGGCGGTTCTTCGGCGATCTCCACTCTGCCTGGTGTCCTGCCATTGAGTGCAATCTGGGGTGATCATGAAAGCGATCGCGCGCCGTTGCTCGCGGTCACGCCAACCTGGTCGCATTCGTCCAATCAGTTCGGGAAACCGGGAACAATCGCTGCGCTGACCGAGCAGGTTGCGCTTCGGGCGACCCACGGCTCGGCATCGCCTTACGAGCTGCACGCGTTCGCAACCCTGTCTGGAACGTCGTTCCAGCCCGGCGTCCGAAGCCTGTCTCCAGCGGGTGCGCAGGATCTTGCGCCAACGATATGCCAGCTCCTCGGAGTGCCAGTTCCGCAATGGATGGACGGCCGGGTGCTGACAGAGGCGTTTGCTGGCTCGAGAACGGCATTGCCATCGGGTGGAGTAGAGGTACTGGCGCCGGATCAGTCGAAATCGAGTGATTACCGACCGGCGCTGATTATGCGAACATCGGGGAACAGCCGCTACCTGCACTCGGCGGTCAATGCCCAATCGAGTGTTGCGATCAGCGACTCGGCGAAGTCGAGCGTTAGAAGAGTGAAACAGAAAGCAGGATGATCATGGCTGAGCCAGGTCGGCGCGTATTCATTTTCGGAACCGACGGGCTTCGGCCGGACCAGTTCGATCCGGCGGTCATGCCGACGCTGCACAAGCTGCGATCGTCCGGCACGGTAGTCGATCAGTATCACGCGGTCTATCCGACGCATACCCGGGTGAATATCTCGACGCTCGCCACCGGCTGCACTCCGGCGAAACACGGCATCGTGGCTAACGTCTTTCGACAGGTCGGCGCCACCGAAGACGGGATCATCAACACGTCGGACTACCGGCACCTGCAGTCGCTCGATGCCTTCTTCGAGGGCAAGGGGATTGCCGCACCAACACTGGGTGACATCGTCGATGGGCGCGGCAAACGGCTGGCGATTGCCGCCACGTCGACGTCTGGTGCGGGCATCATCTGGAACCGGAACTTTCCGTACCGTGTGGTGAACCCCGGCTCCACCTACGGACGAGCTGACCTCTATTCGCTACGAGACAAACTCGGTGAGGTTCCCGATGCCGGCCTGCCACCCAAACTCGACTGGGTCGACTATGCCGCACGGGCAGTGACGGACATCTATCTCGATGATGATGAGATCGAGGTTATCGTGCTCTGGCTGGCCGAGCCCGATTCGAGCCTGCACTACTACGGGATTGGATCTCCGGAGACGACCGCCGCAATGAAGGGGTGCGACGACGCGCTGGCCCACATCCTCGATGCGATGGATCGACGCGGTATCCGCGATCAGTTCGACATCATCCACCTCTCCGATCATGGACACTCCACGGTTGTGGCTCGTCGCACACTTGCCGAGCATCTCGACCGGGCACGGCAGTCCGTCGCCGATCTTCCCCCGTTGCTGACCGCTTCCGATTACATCTATCCAGATCCTGCGCATGGTGAACCATCTGCTGCCGCACTCTCCCGGTTGATCGGCTGGCTTCAGGAGCAGCCGTGGACCGGAGCGATTCTGGCTCGTGACGAGATCGCGACATCGAATCCCGGCGTGCTGCCGTTGAGTGCCGCGTGGGGCCAGTCTGCCTATGAACGGTTGCCGCTGCTGGCCGTCAGCCCGGCCTGGAGCGATGCCCCCAATGACTTCGGGGTATCCGGAACGGTGGCCGCAATGACTGAGCACGCCGCGCTGCGATCCACCCACGGTTCGGCATCGCCGTACGAACTCCACGCCATGGCATCGTTCATCGGTCCGGATTTCGCAGAGGGCAAGGTGAGCGATCTTCCTGCCGGAGCGATCGATATCGCCCCGACGGTGCTGTCACTGATTGGCGAGCCGGTTCCCGACTGGATGCAGGGACGGGTGCTGCACGAAACGCTCAGACGATCAGAGGGAGAGCCGGGCGAGACTTCGATCGAGCAGATCGAGCCCGCGCAGATCGGGGACAACGGGTTTGCTCCCGTGGCGCATCTCCATCGGGTGGGCAGCCAGCGCTACCTGCACCTGATCGAAAATGGGCACGATCAGGGGTTCCAATAGCCCTACTGAAGGTTAGATTTCTACGTCGCTCTCTCTGCGGCGGGTGGTTCCCTTCTGCTATCGTTGAGGTAGTTATGTTGGTTGAATGACCCGCCGCGGTCTATGCACTAGAGTAGAGCGAATGAGTCGATCCAGGCGTTTTTTTCAACCAGATGAAGATCGGTCTCACCACGGACCGAGCGATGAGATGCTGGCTGTCGACGCAGCGACGGAGATGCGTTCTCTGACGCTGTTGTACGAGCGCTGGGCTGATCGTCTCTATCGCTATTTCCTGCTCTCCACCGCTGATCCAGCGACAGCGGACCGCATGATGCAGGAACTCCTCATCCAGCTCCCAGACGATCTCCAGCGATTCGCGAGTTCAGAGAAATCGTTTGGTGGCTGGCTGCTGGGCAAGGCATCCGAAGTCTTCTGGCGTGAATTTTCGGTGCCAAGCCGAATGTATCGCCGCGTTTCCCGATACCTGCCCTCGCGCAAGACTTCTGACGAACCCGAAGACTCGGCGTCGTTACACCAGAACCAGACTCCTGAGGTTGGCGGTTTCGATGAAATCGCCCCGGCGCTGGCTCGTCTCACGCCGGATCGCCGGGAAGTGCTCGGTATTCAGTTCGGCGCGAGCCTGAAAACGGCGTCAGCGGCCGAGGCGTTGAGACTGCCTGCCTCGCTCATGTCCTCGCATGTGCAATGGG
>REEK01000124.1 GCA_007695115.1 Sphaerobacteraceae bacterium | reverse complement strand
CCGGCATCACCTCGACCTGATACATCACCGGCCAGAGTTTTCCAGTCACGATCAGGCGCTCTTCCTCTTCATCCCATGCGATTCCATTCAGCACATCCACCCGGTAATCTCCACGGTCTTCATCCTGCAGCAGGCCGGTGAAGTCGATTCGCTGCGTCACCCAGCCGGTTTCCGGATCAACAACCACGATCAGATCATCCAGCCAGATGTTGGACCAGATCTCTCCATCGATCCATTCGAGTTCATTGAGCATCGTTACCGCACCCGAATCGTCATACACCTCAATCTCGTCGAGGATTTCGAACGTCTCCGGGTCCCGGAAGGTGATCACGTTGGAGCCGTCTGACATCACCAGGCGCTCGCCATCGTTGGCAAGTCCCCAGCCTTCACCTTCATAGGTGAACTCCCCGAGCGGTTCGAACGTCTCCAGGTCATAGACGAACCCAACTCCGGCCTGCCACGTCATCTGGTAGATCCGGCCATCGAGAATTGTCAGCCCTTCACCGAACAGATCTTCTTCGAGATGATGGATCTGAAGCACCTCACCCGATTCGAGATCGACCTGCCGTAGCGTCGATTCGCCACGCAGTCCCGTGCTCTCGTAGATGTATCCATCGTGAAACTCCAGTCCCTGGGTAAATGCCTCACGATCGTGTGGAAAAGTCGCCAGAATCTCGTAGGTGTAGTCAACGGTGACCGGTTCAGGTGTCGGCGTTGGCTCGGGTTCTGGAGTTGGGGTCGGCTCCGGCGTTGCCGTCGGGGTGGGCGTAGGCTCAGGTGTCGGTGTCGGCTCCGGGGTTGCCGTCGGTGCCGGGGTTGGGGACGGTTCTGGTGTTGGCTCTTCTTGCCCCAGTGGACCGCAGCTCACAAGCAAGGTGGCCACCAGTGTCAGCAAGACAAGCTTGCCGATAGATCGTCGAATACGAGATAACACCACCTGGATAAGACCCATTCTGTTTGCAGATGTCCCGGATCGGCGAAAAATGAAGGTGACACTTCCCAATCAGACGTGCCCGTTCGGGTCAATTCCCGGGTAGGATAGAACACCTTACACTAACTTGACGAACAGACCTGACAGGAGTTTCGCAGTGGAATTCGCAGATGTTGTCCGCAAGCGACGGATGGTCCGACATTTCAAGCCCGACCCGATCCCCGAAGATTCGCTGGATCGAATCATCGACGCTGCCCGACGAGCGCCGAGTGCCGGAAACACGCAGGGACAGTCTCTGGTTGTGATCACCGATCCAGAGATGCGAAAGACGATCGGCGAGATCTGCGGCGAACGCGAGTACGCCGGCCGGTTCAAGCACAACTGGATCTCCGAGGCGCCGGTACAGGTGATCGCCTGCACCAGCGAGAAAGCCTATCGAGACCGTTACTCGGAACCAGACAAACTACAAGACGACGGCAGCGTGATCGAGTGGCCCGTCCCCTACTGGCATATCGATGTCGGCTGCACGGTGATGGCCCTGCTCTACGCAGTGGTAAACGAGGGACTGGCGGCCGGATTCACCGGAACGCAACGGTTTCAGGAACTGAAGGACGTGCTCGGTATCCCGGACGAAGTAACCCCGGTGGGCATCATCCCGATCGGATACCCGGACCAGGACGTCAAATCTCCATCGCTGAAGCGAGGCCGAAAGTCACTGGACGAGTTCGCCCACCGGGAGCGCTGGTAGAGCGGGCAGCGCAGCCTGCGCCGGCCGAAGCCGAATGTGTCCCACCCACGAGCCCTCGCCCCCGGCGGCTGGTTACCGGTTGTCGACCACGATCTTCCCGCCCTTGATCACCATCCAGCGGGGCGGGCGCTCGATCACTGCCTCGACGTGGGTTTCGCCGTCGATCAGCACCAGATCGGCCGACTTTCCAACCTCGAGCCCGTAGGCGTCCACCTTCATCATCCGGGCGCTGGCGTTTGTGACAATGTCCAACACCATCTCGATCTGGTCATCCCGCCGGAAATTGTTGCGATAGGCCAGGATGAACGCCCGTAGCAGCATGTCCGGCATGTTTAGCGGCCCCCAGGCATCCCGGATGCCGTCGTTTCCGGTACACATCCGTACTCCGGCTTTGTAGAGACGCTCCACTGGCGGAATGGTGCCGGTGCCGCTGGGGCCATGACTCATAATCGCGATGTCGTTCTCCAGCAGCAGATCGATCAGCCGCTGCAGATGCGCTTCGTCGATCCCGCCCAGGCAGAAGGCGTGGCTGATCGTCACCCGGCCCTGCCAGCCGAGTGCCCGGGTTCGCTCAGCGATGAGCTCGACGGAGAAAGCTCCCAATTCACCCGGTTCATGCAGATGAATGTCGACATCGACGTCGTACTTCTCCGCCATCCGGAAGATCTCGTTCAGATGGGCCGCTGGATCGCGGTCGATCGTCGAGGGATCCAGTCCGCCCACCAGGTCGGCCCCGTTCTGGAGTGCCGATTCCATGAGTTCGACAGTGCCCGGTCGGGCAAGCATCCCGCTCTGCGGAAAGGCCACGATTTGAATCATCACGTCGTCCCGGAGGTCTTCGCGAGTCTTCGCCAGTCCCTCGAACGCCGACAGGCCGATGTCGGTATCGATGTCCACGAAACTGCGAATATGGGTTGTCCCGTAGTTGATGTATCGCTCGGCGACTCGTGTCGTCTGCTGGTGGAAATCGATGTTTCGCTCCACTCGCATCCGGCGCTCGTTGTCGATCTTTTCCTGCAGCGAGGGGCCAACTTCGTTGCGATTCCAGCCAAGTCCGAGCAGAGACTTGTCCATGTGGGCATGGGCATCGACGAATCCGGGGAACAACAGTCTTCCGGACCCATCGATCACTTCTGTATCGCCGGTTACGTCGGAAAGCGACTGGCCGATCTCGTCGATCAGTCCATCGCGTATCCGGATGTCGACAAAACCATGGTAGAGTGCGTTGACATTCTTGATCGTCATATCTTTCATCAGCAATTCCTCTCCTCACCCACTCGATTTCGGGTTCACCGCAACTATGCGTCAAACCCGAACAACTCAGCTATGCTATAGACCTACTCTGGAATTCGTGAACTGATCGGGAGTTCGAGGTTGGCACTGCCACAAGGCCCGTCATTCACCAGCAATGTACCACGACCCCTGACCCGATTTATCGGACGTGAGGACGAGATCGATGCGATCACCGCGCTGATCGAACGGGGAGACGTCCGCCTGCTGACGCTGACCGGGAGCGGTGGAATCGGCAAGACCCGGCTGTCCATCGAGGTTGCCCACCGATTCGAGGAGCGACCTGACTGGCGTGTCCTGTTTATCGCGCTGGCAGTCGTCCGAGATTCCGGCGATGCCCTTATGCGGATTGCCTCATCGCTTGGGGTCCTCAATTGTCGGCCGGAAGACGTGGTACCCCGGCTGACTGCGCTGCTCAGCGATGATCGGACCCTGCTGATCCTCGACAACCTCGAGCATGTGATCGAGATCGCTGGTGACCTCGGGCAGCTACTCTCCGGCACGACGAATCTGACGATTCTGACCACCAGTCGATCTCCACTGCACATTCAGGGCGAACGCGAGTATTCGGTACCACAGCTCACCACCCCCGCTTCTCCCAGCAATGACTCACCGGAACCGCTGCTCGAATGTGAGGCTGTTTCGCTGTTCGTCGACCGGGCCAGCGCGATCGATCACGCCTTTCACATCAGCGCAGACAATGCCCGGGCGATCGCAGAAATTTGCATCAAACTCGATGGATTGCCCCTGGCGATCGAGCTTGCCGCGGCCCGGACTCGCACGCTGCCACCATCAACGCTTCTGGCTCGCCTCGACAACCAGCTCGGCCTGCTCCGTAGTGAATCACGCGATCTCCCGGAGCGATTGCGGACGATCCGGGCAACCATCAACTGGAGCTACAAACTCCTATCCATTGAGGAACAGATCGCCTTCCGCAAGATCGCAATCTTCATCGGCGATTTCCCCCTTGCGGCAGCCCAGGCACTGCTCGAGCTGAGCGAGGAAGAGACGCTCGACATCATCGAGTCGTTGATCGACAAGAGCCTGTTACTCAGTCGCCCGGCGTTCCGGGACGAGCCACACTTCAGGATGATCGCGGTCGTCCGCCAGTTCGGACTGGAGGTGCTGCAGCAGCATGATGAGTCGTACGCGGTGCAGCTCAGACAGGCAGAATGGGCTGCCCGGTTCGCTGAGACCATCTTCCGCGCACAGTTTGGCGCCCAGCAGCGTGAAGCGCTCCTCCAGATCGACCGGATCCACGAGACCGTTCACCAGGCATTGAACTGGACGATCGACAATGGCGAGTGGATGCTTGCAGCTCGGATCGCCGGGCATATCTGGCAATACTGGGATCTGTTTGGTTATCTGTCTCAGGGACGCGCCTGGCTACGCCCGATCGTCCATCAGAACGTCGATTGGCCACCGGACCTGCTCTCCAACCTGTACTACGGCTTCGGGATTCTGGCCGGTTCTCCCGATGATGCCCACGAGAATCGCCGTCTCGCGGAAAACCTGCTGGCCCAGCATGAAGGATCTTCAGACGTGCGCATTCGCGCCGTGGGGCTCAACCTTATCGGCCTGTCTCGCGATACCCAGCTTGCGCTCGCATCTGCTCGGGAAGCATCCGAAATCTGGAAGCTGACCGGGGACGTCGTCTGGTCCGGCCTGGCCGCGGGGCTGGCTGGACGCTGGGCACGAGAGGCTGGCGACCTGGAGCTGTCAGATCAGTGCTCCCGTGAATCGCTAGAGATTCTCAGTGAGATCGGTCACGTCTGGGGCGTCTCACTGGCCCTGCTCGGTATCGGCCGGGTGCATCAGTTGCGTGGCGAGACCGATGAAGCGCTCGCTATCTTCCGCCAGGGCCTCAAGACGCTTCAGTCGCTCGGGGACCACATTCTCGTCCTCCGGTATCTGGAGTTCTTCATCTACGTTGCCGAGGACTTCGGTGATCTCCTCGCAGCCGTCCGGATCGCCGCCGCGGCCACCAGAATTCGCGACACGATGGGCTACCAGCTCCGCTACCAGGCCGAAGAGCGGACCTTCTACGCGTTCATCGACCGCATGAAGAAGAAGCTCGGGGAGTCGGACTACGAAGATCAGTGGTCGATCGGAAATCAACTCACCGTCGATCAGGCTATCGAAGAAGCGATGGCAATCCACACAGCCCGGACTCGGGCGTCCGCAACCTCCGGGAGTGACTCGTCCATCCTCACTCCGCGTGAACGGGATGTGCTGCAGCTAGTTGTGCAGGGCAAAACCGATCAGGTAATCGCCAATGAGCTGTTCGTCTCCTACCGAACCGTGACAACGCACGTCACCAACATCCTCAACAAACTCGGCGCCAACACCCGCACCGAGGCAACCGCGATCGCCATTCGGAAGAATCTGATCGACTCCTGATCACTGGAGCGACTCCCGGAGCTACGTAGCTACGTATGTCGGCCACTCTGCGATTCCGTAGGGTCGCCGATGTCGTCATACCCCGATTCCATGCAGGATACGCATCAGAGAAGATCGACTGACTTCCCGGCGATCTCGATGCGGGTTTTCACACACCCTGGAGACCACCCCTGAAAGCGGAATCACCGTGAACACCAACCACCAGTCCAGCTACTGGCTGGCAATTGCAGCCGACCTTCCCGAATCTCCAGAAACGCTCGTGCTTCTAGATGCAGGTTCCGGCACTGATCCCAGCCTCTGGAACCCTGTGATCGATTCGCTTGCTTCGTCAAGCGTGTTGATCATGGTGGGACAGTATGGGCCGGGAACTGATCTGCATGAAGCAACATCAGTCATTGTCTCCGGCACAAACGAGGCCCGGAGGAACCATCCAGGACTAGTACACCGGATCCTCGTCGGGTCTCAGAGAGGCAGTCATGCGCTGCAGCTGGCGATCAGTGAGCAGACGTCGATTGCCACTCACCTGGTCCTTATCGATCCAGAGCCGATAGCACACGTTCCAGGCTGTGCGGACCACTGGAGCATCACATTGCTGCAGGAACGCATCCCGGTCCCCACCACAATCATCCTCCACGGCAGCACCGCTCCGGACTCAGCAGACGCAGCAAGACGCGCAGCGCAGGAGAGTGAGATCCGCAGCTTTCCGAATCGGCGGGAAATCCTGGCCGGGCGAAGCCGGACATGCATCCTCAGCGAGCGGCCCGATGTCGTGATCGAAGCCATCAAGTCCCTTCCAGGCATGCAATCTCACAACGTCCAGAGATCGGGTACGTAGATACGTATTGCTTGAGCCGTACTTCCGGCGAACGCGGAATCCGTAGCTCTCACGATGTGGAATCAGCCGATCAGGCCCACACTGACATCAGGATGCATCCGACGAACCAGCGAGCAGGTCGCCGGTGTCCAGTCGGACAGGGGAGCGCTCCGGGTAGCTACCGGAATCGAGTAGGGCTAACCCCACTACCCAATTGGCAGCCTGCTGCATTCCAGATTTGTGGCGGTGACACCAGACTATGGGTGACCGGGCGATCACGCGAATCGCCAGCAGAGAAGTAGTTCCACAGGGCACAGGATGACCCGACGGCAAGACGAATTTAGCCGGAAAAGAGGGAGCGCAATGATACGTCGACTTTCAACAGGTGGGATCTCACGACTGAGTGCGAAGCGGCCGTGGCTGATAGTAGTCGGCTGGGTGCTGGTGTTGGCCATAGCAATTGGTGCAACTACGCAGATGAAGACCACGTTCGACGGTGAGATGACCAATGGAGCCGAGTCTGTGGTCGCAGCAAATCTCATCGGTGAACGAATCGGTGGCGATCAAGCCGTAACCGAAATCGTCATCGTTCGTTCGGAGACAGAGTCGGTCGACTCACCGGCATTTCAGGCACACGTCGAGGAGGTGACATCCGGGCTGACGTCGATGGACAACCTGGTGACCGGAGTTGTCGGCTACTACGATCTCCGGGATGCCGGCGTCCCCGATGCCAGCAGCATGGTTGCCGAGAACGGCAAAGCGTTGCTTCTCCAGGTAGAAATGGGCACTGACTTCAACGCAGCAGGCGAACAGGCTGCCTCGTATCTGGAAACGATCTCCGAACTCAATACGTCTGAATTCGAGGTCATGACCGTCGGCGATGTCAGCGGCAACGAAGAGATTCTCTCGGTTGCGGCTGAAGACCTCGGGATGGCACAGACGTACGGTCTGCCTGCCGCGCTGATCGTGCTCGTCGTGGTGTTCGGCGCACTGATCGCCGCCGGGATCCCAATAATTGTCGGACTGATGGCTGTTGCTGTGGCTTTCGGCCTGGCAGCTGGAGTCAGCCAGTTCTTCGAGCTCGACTTCTTCATCACAAACATGATCGCAATGATCGGTCTTGCGGTCGGTATCGACTACTCGCTTTTCATCATCGAACGCTACCGGGAAGAACGGGCCTCCGGCAATGAAAAGCTCGATGCCATCACGATCGCCGGTTCCACCGCGTCAAAGGCAGTCGTGTTCTCTGGATTGACGACTACCCTGGCACTGGTTGGAATGTTCCTGCTGCCGATGACAACGTTCCAGAGCCTGGCGATCGGCGCCATGCTCGCGGTGGCAGCCTCTGTGATGGCTGCGCTCACACTCATCCCGGCTGTACTCAGCTTGCTGGGTGACCGGATCAACTGGCCGCGACTTGGTCGGGGCCAGCCCACGGTAGCCGACACGACGAGCCAGGCAACTGGCATGTGGGCACGCATCACTCGAGCTGTCATGCGCCGTCCGATCGTTGCCATGATCCTGTCGGTCGGTCTTCTACTCGCAGCAACGGCACCGGTCATCGACCTCAACACCGGGCAGACCGGTTATGAATCAATGCCGGAGAGCAACATCAAGACCGCCTACGCTGCTCTTCAGGAAGATTTCTATGCGGGTGCTCTGGCTCCGGTGCAGATCGTAGTGGATGGCGACATCACTGACCCGGAGGTCATGGCCGGTGGTCAACGATTGATCCAGAGCCTGTCAAGCGACCCAAATTTCGGTGCAGCCAGTTTCGAGATCGCACCAGACAACGATCTTGCAGTGATCTCCGTACCGCTGCAGACCGGCGTCAGTTCAGACGAGTCGATGGCAACCGTGGAGCACTTGCGATCCGAACTGATCCCTGACGCGTTCGGGGATGCACCGGCAACCGTGCTACTCACCGGCGCAACCGTCATGATCGACGACTTCAACAGCATGCTCGGCGACTACATGCCGATCGTTTTCGCCTTCGTGCTCGGGTTGAGCTTCATCGTCCTGATGGTAGCGTTCCGCTCGATCGTAATCCCGTTCATGTCGATCTTCATGAACCTGCTGTCGGTCGGTGCCGCATACGGACTTCTGGTTCTGGCATTCCAGCACGGCTATGGAGAGTTCCTGGGACTAACCCACACACCGATCATCGAGGCCTGGATCCCGGTCTTCCTGTTCTGCATCCTGTTCGGACTATCAATGGATTACCACTTCTTCCTGCTCAGCCGGATTCGGGAGCACTTCGATCTGACCGGAGACAACGACGAGGCAGTCGCCGTGGGTCTGCAGACCACAGGAAAGATCATCACCGGTGCCGCGCTGATCATGGTGGTTGTCTTCGGAGCATTCGCTGCCGGACGCCTGGTGACATTCCAGCAACTTGGATTCGGCCTGGCAGTGTCGGTTCTGCTCGACGCCACGATCGTTCGCTCGATTCTCGTGCCGAGCATGATGAAGACACTCGGCGCCTGGAACTGGTACCTGCCGAACTGGATGAGCTGGATACCGCGAGTTTCGATCGAAGGTAAGCGTCCTGAGCTCGGCGCATCACCAAATACTGGAAGTGTTGCCCCGGCTCCGGGCGGAGACGACTAACCGGACATTCACTGAACTGACACCACCTTCATATCCCCGACGAGCGGCCAGGTCTCCCCCACCTGGCCGTTCGTCATGTGCTCGCCAGGTAAGCCGCGTGCAAACGCCATTCGCGAGCTACGGTTCCCTCTCATTACGCTGATCATCGGAACTGGATCCTCGGAATACCGACGTCGCTTTGCTGATTGCCCACGCCTTGAGGCGTTCAAAGTAGTACATCCAGCGAGTAATCCAGTGATCTTCGCCAAGCTTCTCTTTCGCCGTACTCCAGCCCGTTTTGGTACCCGCTGAGCGCATGTTCGACAGACGCATCAGTTCCACCTGTCGAAGAACTATGCTTTGCCGCAGGAGCGGCACTGGCCGAACCAGCCGGATCAATCGTGTGCTCTTGAGTACCTCATGCAGGAGAGGGAACGAGAACAGGACAATCAGCACCGATAACCACATGTTCTTCGTGGTCTGCCAGCGGTTTTCCGAGATTGCGAGGTAGAAGAGATACTCGCAGACGAAGACTGACCAGACGATCCAGTCGCCCCAGAAGAAGGCCCAGTGATCCCACTCGAACCAGTAGGCCGCGGTCAACGGCAAAGTCGCAAGTGCAGCAGTTATCACCAGGTACTTGAATACGTTTGCGACCGTGTCTTCAGTCGACTCTTTCAGTTCCAGTCGCCACATGCCAGTCAAATACCGATCTGCTATCGCGCCTTACCCCCCAGAATGTAGTGCGCAGATCCCCTGCCAGCAAGCCCCAACCAGATATCACAGTGTGCGTTCGCACTGCTGAGGGGTGAATTCGGGTATGATGCGGCGAACCGATCACCGAACTGGAACATGAAAGGACAGACACTGATGTCGGAGAGCTTCAACGCAGAAGTTCAGCTTTCGGCCAATCACACGGCCATCCGGGTTGCCGACCTGACGAAGGCGCTCGGATTCTACTCTGATCTGCTCGGCTTGCCGGTCACACGCGTGCGCGGCCCGGTCGACAATCCGGATTCCGTCTGGTTGCCGGGACTGCAGATCGTCGTCGACCCGAATGTCACCGCTGGATCGAACCTCGATCACGCGGCACTTGGCATTATGAACATCGAAGAGGCCTGCAAGCGTCTCGATGATGCTGGATACAAGGCGGCAACCCCGCTGACCGAAGTCCAGCCGGATGATCAGGGTGGGCGGCATCTGAAGATGGCGTTCTACCATGATCCCGAAGGAAACAAGGTCGAAGTCCTCTGCTATCTCGACTAGATCTGATACGCATTTGCGACGCTGCGGGATACCCCGGGTGAGCTCTCCCGGGGTATCATTCTTCGTAGCGAGATTAACTATTGGTGCGCCGTCCAGAAAGGCGACGTACGGATTACGATGTCGAGCATTCAACCCGCAAAGCCACTCTTGCCACCGACAGCTCAGCTATCTGGTGAAGATGCGCAATCTCCGGCCGTAGCCAGTGCTGAGATCGATGACCGGGCGATTCGACTGGAACGCCTGCCGAAGACGATCGGCCTGGCGCTGCTCCTGACCGGTCTCTTTCTGATTCCCCAGTTCCTGATCCACATCCCGACCGGAATCATTGCACCGATCAGTGCCGGAATAACCACAGGTGGAATACGGAAAGTCCGCCCGTGGGAGTCCTTCTGTATCGGGCTCATTCTGTTTCTGGTGATTGCTCTTCCGGCACCAATTGCCTACATCTGGTTCGGCGTCGCCAACCACCTGCCGTTCATCGCAATCTTTGCGTTCTCACTGGTGTTCGGGCTCTACTACGGAACGCTCATTGGGCTGTTTTCATGGATCGGGTCCCGCATCAACCAGTCGAAAATTGGTGGCTAATCAACCAGACGCTGGATTTAGCGTCAAGGTCTTTTCGACCACCTCATCAACTGCGGACTCACTCCACGGAATCGGGATACCTCGTCCCTGAAGCCAGGTCTGGATCTGATCATCATAGTTCGGCGACATCGGATTCCCGGACTGACCACCCAGCAGCACGAACCGGGCATTGTCCCAGTCACCAATCTCCATCACGGTTCGCGCTGTGGCGGTCGATCGAACGCCCCTGTCGATCGGATCCAGCGGGTTGACCCCTGCAGCATGAACGGTGTAGGTGTCCCCGGCAATTGCATACGGTCCGCGATTGAACACCGGGGCCAGCGGCCCAATTCCAAGTCTGTGCTTGAGCTCGAGCGGCCTGACACGGCCCCAGCTCCAGCGACGTGTGTGATAGCCATGGCGGAACCGCAGGCCTCTGAGACCATCTCCCATGCTGTTGGCAATCACTGAGTTCCAGCCGTGCTCGAACCAGCCGCGAGGTTTCTCACGCACGAGCTCGATCAACTGGCCCATCCGCATGACGGCAAACATATTCCCGCTGAAACCGCGGGCTCCTCCATCGCCGAGCGCCCACGTATAACTCACCGGTGCCGCGCGCTCGGCAATTTTTCGCAACAGTGAAGCGATGAACAGCTCGAACAGAGCGGCACTGGTAGATGCGGGTGAGACGTGGCCATCCCACCGCAGCATCATCAGTCGCGCCACCCGGCTGTCGTCGTCGACAGGCCGGGTTTCTTCGACGACCTGCTTCAGCTCTCGCCAGGGTAATGAAACGTCATCGAGCTGGAGCATCCACATATCCTGGGCTTCCCAGTCATCACGGGATGAGAGCAACTCATTGATCCGGGTGATCCGGTAGCCCTCGGCGAAATCGATTCCGATACCGGCTTCTTCCGAGTTCTGAATTGGACGATTGTTTGCCGTGGCAATGTATCCGGCCGCAGGGTTCCTGACCATCAAGCGGTCATCGGGCGGACGCAATCCGGGGGCCCAGTGATTCTCCGGATTGGCCGCGGATAGAGGCAGCGCGCCGGAACCACGGCGCTGTGGCAGGTTCCCGACCAGCTTCCAGCCGAAGTCTCCATGGTCATCACCATAGACGAAGTTGAGGCCGACGTTCGGATGATGGTTTGTATCCTCTGCGAACTGATCGAACGAATTCCACCGATGCGCCCGGAAGACGGTCCGGAACGGGTAGTTCTCCAGCCAGACCGCCGAGAGCGAAATCGCTGTCGGACGGCCATCGAGCGCAGGCCCGACAACCGGGCCGCGATTGGTAATCAGTATCTGCTCGGTCACATCGTCGGCACCCTTGACCCGGATCTTCTCTTCGCGGACTTCGCACGGTACCCAGTCATCGCCCTCGCGAACCGAGGCTCCATCCGGGCCGATATCTTCCAGAAAGAGATCCGTGTTGTCCAACATGGCGATGGTAATTCCCCATGCGGCGTGGCCGTTGTGTCCGAAGAAAAATCCGGGACTCCCCACAAACGACCCGCCGACGAGGCCCCATTCCGGCGTTCGCAGATGAGCCAGGTAGAAATGGGTCGGCAACGTCGCCGAGAGGTGCGTGTCGTTGGCTACGATCGGTTTCCCGGACCTGGTGCGAGTACCCCCGACTACCCAGTTGTTCGAGCCATCGGCATCGATACCCAGCTCACGCAGAATCTCGCGAGCTTCCGTCAGCAGGTTGACGGTGTACTCAGCCGCACGTTCGCCGGGTGGACTGGTGACTGCAAGGCCGGGATTACTCCCGGGCTCCAGGGCATCCAGCGAACCGATTCCGTCCCGAATGAGGATCTGGTATCGCGCCAGTTCTTCGGCCCAATTGGTTGAGATTATCATCGACATGAGCTTGAGATAGGCGAGTGAATCGGCAGGCTCCCACTGTGTGGAACTCATCCGCAGAATCGTAAACTCATGCGGTCGACGTGACAGCCCATGAAGGCGTCCGGCATTGATACCCCTGGTGTAGGCATCCAGCATCTCGCGAATGTCATCATCGAGATGTTCAAAATGCTCCTGGGCGGCGCGATGGAACCCGACTCGACGACTCAGACGGTCAACCGCCAACCCCTCAGGTCCAATAACCTCAGACAGCGTTCCGTGGGCGCTGCGGATCATGATCTCCAGCTGAAAGGCCCGATCCTGCCCATGACAGAATCCGATCCCGAACCAGGCATCCCGGTCACAGCTGGCATCGATGTACGGCACCCCATACTGATCACGCCTGATCGTCACCGGTGATTGCAAACCCTCCAGAGATAGATCACCTTCCGTCACCGGCAGCCTGCGGCCGAGACTCCGGAACACCATTCGAGACAGCTGCACACCCGGCCTCCTGCTCCTCATGGAAATTTTTCGATATCCGCATTGGCGCTGATTCGTTTGACGTTAGCGAACCACTCGCATGGTTAGAGCCATGGCAAACGAATGTGGGACATCTCTCCGATGTCCCACTGGATGGATCCACTCTTTCGAGAATCGTGGCGATCAGGAACCGCCGCGAATCCCTCCGGTCGTCAGATCCTTCGGATCGAGAAGCCGATCGAGTTCTTCCTCGGTCAGATCAGTCAGTTCCAACGCGAGGTCTTTCACCCGGCGGTTCTCGGCATAGGCACGCTTGGCGATCTCGGCACCCTTTTCGTA
>REEK01000105.1 GCA_007695115.1 Sphaerobacteraceae bacterium | reverse complement strand
GTGGATAATTCCGCGCCCGCCTTTCGTTTCACTGAGTTGGGGTTGTTTCGGTGCAATGAGGTTGAGCCTGTCAACAGGAGCTGTCGTATGCGGTGATGACCAGGGTGATCAGCTTGTGACGGGATCCCAGTGGTCGGCCAGCATATGCCAGTGACTGGCGGTTTCACCGGCGATAGAACAGCAACGCTTCCCCTTCGATCGCCATGCCTCCAGCGCCGCCTGCCGGTATTCCGCTGGATGTGACCGATCAATCCACTCCTCGTAGGCCGCGCACCAGCGCATCATCCGGACGGTGAGGTCGGTAACCGTCTGGTCAGAGTCAGGATCTACCGGATTGCCGAGGTCGCTGGCGCGGTGGGCACGAACCGGAAGCTCCGTCATTGGATAGTACCTGGGACGAAATCCAGAGCGATCCACCAGAATCGCTCCAGCGGTGGGATCGATCAGCATGACCCCGAACGCCCACAGGGCGATACTGTCTGGCTGGGTGTTCAGCGCGTAGTAACTCGTCCGGCCCCCTTCTTCACAGCGTGTCCGGCTGAATCCGTACTCGATCAGCTGATTGCCCCGCTCGCACCGGACATCCCAGCCCCAGCACCAGAGCTGCTGATCGAACAGTGTGGCGGCGAATGTCCCAACGTTCGAGGTCGAGAACTCGATCAGCTTCGATCGCTCGGATACAGACACGATGTGGAGACTCCCTCGTCCAACCCGATCGGGAAGCAGCCAGGGATGACCGCACGATCGAGCGTTGATGATCAATCAGCTTGGCACCGGGCATCGATGCCGACCAGCTGAGAGGGTAGCGATCACTGGGGAACAGAGGTGTGAGATCTGATTCAGAATCGGAGTGCGAAATGCGACCAGAGGGCGAGCGACGGTGAATCAACTGCGTCAGGTGAACCAGTACTCGACATTGGCCAGATCTTCGTTGGAGTCGAGGAGGGTCTGCAGGCCGGCGTTGCCATGACGGCTGTTATGTCGTAGCCACGGTCTCTTAATTCGATGGCGATCCGGGGCGAGAGCATTTCATCCAGCAACAGTCTCACGTTGAAAGAATCCTCGGCTTTCGTTCCTTTGATTCGTCGATCCGGGGTTCCCGCTGTTCGACGCCCTCGATCCAGCCGTCGATTTCGCTGGCGAACTCGTTGTAGTAGTCCCGCGCAGTCTGAACCTCGTCCTCCCGAATCGACGCGATCTCGGCGGTCTGGCGAATTCGCTCGTGTACCGCGCTGTCAAGATGTTTGTGAGCCCGAATCACTTCCCAGACATCCGGTCCACCGGCGAGCGCGGGCCTGCGACCTGCCGCGCCACGGCGGAACATGATCCCGGGGTGCCGCTCCATCCGCAGACCTTCCTCGAGAAGCGTTTTCGCGAGCTCTGATTTAGTCACCGGCAATCGTCGACTTTCACGTTCGAGTCGGTCGAATGTCTCGAGCGCGATCCGCACTGACAGGTGACGACTTGCCATGGCTTCCTCCCTGGCAATGAATTTCTGGCATTGTCACGCCGTGTAGCATAGCCACTCTCCAGTCCTGAAGATTGCCTCCGGGCTACATCCGTGTGGCGAGGAAGACCAATCTAATCGACGCGTGCCCCGTCTGGCGCGGGAGGCTTGTTCTCCCGGTCATGTCGATGCCACTCCCCGTTGTATGTGGTGGCGATGCGGATCGAAGGTCCATCTCCATGGACCTGGATGTAGTGGAAGTGGTTGGCAGGCACCAGGATCCAGTCACCAGTCTTGACGTAGATCGGCTCCGGTTGACCTTCGATGGTCCAGGAGAGCTCACCCTGATAGATGAACCACCATTCATCCTCCAGGTGGTAGTGCCAGTCGTTCGGGTGCCCCGGGTTCTGGCAGATCGCGACGACCTCGACGGCATCGCTGATAACCACGCGCTCGGCCCACGGCGCTTCGCCTCGACGCGCTTTGATGTCTTCGACATTGACGGACAGGCCTCGACCCCGGCCGATCGCCGGTTCTTCCACCACACCCATAGCAGGCTCCTATCGCAATCGATAATGTTTGCTGCTTCTGCGGCCAGCAACTGGATGGAGAAGCAGATTTCACGGACGGATTAAGGAGCATCGTAGCACCGTCTGCCGCGTGTAGCCAGTCACATCCCCGACAGGCAGACAGCAGGGGAAGAGCCTTGTGCCCTTCCCCTGTCCCGTTGAGCGTTTGTTGACAGTGCGCTGCTACGACATCCGGTTGGCGAAGACCTCGCCTTCCTTCATCACCAGCTGGATTTTTTCGGTATTGCGGAGGATATTGACCTGATCGAGCGGATTGCCATCCACCAGGATGATATCGGCCGATTTGCCGACTTCGAGCGTCCCGGTAACGTCGCCGAACTGGATGCACTCCGCCGCGATCTTGGTGGTGGCGACTATCGTGTCCATCGCCGACATCCCTGCCCGGCGCATCAGCTCCAGCTCGATAGCGTTTTCACCCTGCTTGTTGAACGGCGTGCCGGCATCGGTGCCCATGGCGATCTTCACACCGGCCTTGTATGCGCGGTCGAAGCTCTCCAGATGGGCTTCCTGTGCCTCGCTCGCTTTGCGAACGGCGTAGGCCGGGATCCCGGCTTCCTCACCGTACTCGACGATCTGGAAGACGGCATTCAACGTCGGAACGAAGTAGACGTTGTTGGCGAGCATCATCTCGACCGTTTCGTCATCGATCCAGAAGCCGTGCTCGATGCTGGTGATGCCTGCCTTGATGGCGTTCTGGATGCCGGTGGTTCCCTGAGCATGGGCAAAGGTGTGGACCCCATGCGCCTTCGCCTCGTGGATTCCGGCGGCCATCTCTTCGATCGTCATATGCGGTGCGCCCGGCTCGTCACCGTCCGACATCACCCCACCGGTGGCCGAGACGAATTTGATGCAATCGGCCCCCATCTTGAGCATCAGGCGGGTCGCTTTGCGGACCTCGTCCGGGCTGTCGCACAGCCCCGGATTATCGATGGAGACGTGCGCTGCATAGTAGCTGTCGCCATGGCCACCGGTGCTGGTCAGTCCGTAGCCTGGCGCACGCATTCGTGGACCCGGGATCAGTTTGTCGTTGATGGCATCCCGGGTGGCGATGTTGGTGTACCCGTGGGCTGCGGCATCTCGCACGGTGGTGAAGCCAGCTTCGAGGAGTTTCCGGGCGTGTACGCCGGACTTGATCGCGGTGTAGGCGTGCTTCTCTTTGAGGCGCCGCATCGGGTTGGGGTTGCCGTCGGATCCGATATGGATGTGAGCGTCGATCAATCCCGGCATGATGGTGCGTCCGCCAGCGTCGATGACCTCGGCGCCGGTCGAGCGGATGTCCGATGCGGCTCCGACTTCGAGGATCTTGCCGTTTTCGATGAGAATGGCGCCAGTGTCGATCGGTTCAGCTCCGGTCCCGTCGATCAGCATTCCGCCTCGGATCAGTGTGCGCTTTGAACTGGTGCTCACGAAGTGTCCCTCTCTGTGGATGTGGTCCAACAAATTCCGGGACATCGTAGCATCATTTGCCAACAGCTGAGGTTAGCGAGGGTTGTTGGATCCTGTCAGGTGATCCCGCCGCTGCTGGTACTCGTCACTGTCGATCTCGCCACTGGCGTAGCGGCGATCGAGGATTTCCAGGGCGCTTTCCTGGGTGTCCGGGGATTGTTCAGCATGAGTCCGCTGTTTTCGAACCAGCAGATAGACCACGAATAGCACTCCCAGCAACAATGGGCCACCAAGGATGAACAGCAGGATTGCCAGTTCCCACGGTCCGATTGGCACTGGTCGCGCTCCTTTCTTCTCAGGCGTGACGTGGAGAGAGTATCGACAATGCGATGACTACCGGTTGCTGCGGACCTCCCGGTAGATTGCGTAGAAGATCAGAATGGTCAGGCCTGCCATCAATGCGGGCACGGCCACCGAAATCAGTGCGATGAAGATGGTATCCAGTAGGTCTAGCATCGATTTACCTTGCTACGTGAAGCGAGTCCCGGTCTCAAGTGTAGCGCGTAGGAAGCATCCGTGAGTCATATCGCAGCGCTGACATGATCTGATGCCGGCTGCGCCGGTTTGCAGCGAATATTGGTGACATCGCTACCAGCGTGATCCGCTCCACCCGATCAGGCGTTCTGAACTGTCAACTGCAGCTCGATCCCTGTGGGATCCCGAAGCGTAGCGGTGGTGTCGCCAGTGTCGACCGGAATGCCAGCCTGCTTCAATCGCTCCAGGACCTGATCGAACGAGGAGCGATTGGGCAGCACTATCGAGTATGACACCAGCTGGACGTGTTCGGCTGGAGCAGGTTCAGCGTTGCGGCTGTGCCAGATATTGGCGCCGATGTGGTGGTGGTACCCGCCAGCCGACATGAAGAGCGCGCTCGGCATCCGGGCCACGATATCGAACCCCAGGATGTCACGGTAGAAGGTAGCGGTTGCCTCGATATCCGTCACCTGCAGATGAATGTGGCCGAGCGTCGTGCCCGGCGGCATCCCGGTCCACGGATCACGAGCCTGTTCAGCTGCTTCAAGCAAGCCACGGATATCGACAGGCTCGACGCCCATCCTGACCTGACCGTCCTGCCATTCCCATTCGATTCTGGGACGATCCCGGTAGATTTCGATGCCGTGGCCGTCCGGGTCTTCCAGATAGAGGGCTTCACTGACGAAATGATCGCCCTGCCCCGGCAGTGGCATGTCCTGACGCAGCCAGTGGGTCAGCCAGCGCCCGAGATCGGCCCGGGTCGGAACCAGAATCGCGAAGTGATACAGGCCCGGATAACTTCTGACACCTCTGGGCCACGGCTCGGCACCTGGTTGTTCATCGAGCACCAGCAGTGGAACCTCTCCCACGCCGAGCGTTGCGGCTGCCTCATTCTTGCTGATCAGCCGAAGACCGATGAGATCCGCGTAGAAACCGATCGATCGGTTGAGATCGGACACTGTCAGCCTGAGCTGGCCGACGTCGGTTTGCGGATGAATGCGAGTAGATTCGACGGGTCGATCGGCTTGAGGCATCGCATAACTCCTGAAGAGGTAGTCACTATCACGATAAGAATAATGCCAGATTTTCGACTTTCACGTCCATCTCTGAAGCATCCGATGTCACGTTTCACCACGCCAGTGCATCATCAGATAGAGTAGCCAGATAGTCGCATCATCAGAAAATCGAGGCGAAATCGTGTCATTCACACCGGGGCCTTTCGATCAGGCGGCGCAACGGGGATACCGCGCGGTCGGAGAAGATGTCAGGCAAGGCAGGGGCGGCGACGTCCGGCAACGGTGCTGTATCACCATGCTGGTCCCGATCATTGCCATTATCGCGTTAATCATTCTGGCGGCAATCGCCGGCGTTCAGGGATAGCCACCCTGAGCATCGCTTCTCGCAAGCGCCCTCTCGATCTTTACGCATTCGTTACACAACCAGTATGAGTTCCGGTAGGATGAGTCATCGTGGTTGGATGACGCACGATCGGTGGGGGTCAGATGGCCGAGGTGGGGATTAGCCGGGAGGCGAGACCAGCCCGACGATCGGTCTGGTCGTGGGTGGTATACGACCTGGCCAATACCATATTCTCGATGAATATCATCTCACTGTACTTCCCTATCTGGGTGGTCAACGAGATGGGTGGTCGAGACGGTCATGTGAGCATCGCCAACAGCGCCGCGATGGTGCTGATTATCCTGCTGGCACCGATACTCGGTGCGTTGTCTGATCAATCACCACGCCGGATGCCTTTCCTGATCGGATCGACGGTAATCTGCTGCGCCGCCACACTCTTCATCGGATTCAGTCCATTGACGATCGGCCTGATCTTCTTCGTTTTTGCGAACGCCGCCTTTCAGTCTAGCGGGATCTTCTATGATGCGCTGCTTCCCTCCGTCAGTACGGAGCGCAATCGCGGCCGTGTCGGCGGACTCGGAGTCTCGATCGGATACGTTGGCGCGTTCCTCGGGGTAATCATGGGACTGGCGGTGCTGAACCTGACGGACCTCGGGATGGCCTGGGTATTCGTCGGAACGTCGGTGATGTTCCTGGGGTTTGCGATGCCGTGTTTCATCTGGGTCGAGGAGCGTCGTCGACGATCGACACCCACCCTCGGCGTCGCATTGCAGGGATCGCTGCAATCTCTTCGGGAGACGGTTGGCCGACTCAAGCACTATTCCGGGCTGAGGCGTTTTCTGATCGGCCGCCTCTTCTACACCGATGCGGCGAACACGCTGATCGTCTTCATGGCTATCTATGCCACGAACGAAGCGGGATTTTCGGACAACGCCGCACAGATTCTGCTGATGGCGGGCATTGCTGGAGCGATCCCGGGTGGACTGATCTGGGGTCGGATCGTCGATCGATTCGGGCCGAGAACGTCATTGTTAGCGGTTCAGGTGATCTGGGCCATCGTCTTCACGTCGGCAGCGCTCGTCGGATTTCTCGACCTGCCCGGCGAGTTGCTCTGGATAATCGCCCCGATGGCTGGGGCAACCCTCGCGGGAACCTGGACAGCGGATCGACCCTTCATGTTGCGTCTGGCGCCGCCACGACATCTGGGCCAGTTCTACGGCCTGTATTCGATCATGGGGCGCTTCGCCTCCATTACTGGACCGCTGACCTGGGCACTGATCGTGGACATCTTGCTCTGGGGTCGTCCGTTCGCCGTCTTCACGCTTACCTTCTCGGTGGTAATCGCGTTCTTCATCCTTCGTCCGGTCAGTGACCGCATCCGGGAATGGTCGCCGGAGGAGCGGGATCCGGTTGACGCCTGATTTCTACAGGGCGGCTCCGGCGGTTAGCACGGGAGCGTCAGCTCCTCATCCGGTGACTTGATCAGTTCAGCCGACGCAACAGGCCGCGAAGTCCGCTCGCCTTTTGAATGGGCCGGTTGATCTTCGGACGATGCTGGCCTCGACGGCGAAACGCCTCATTCAACATCAGTTCGATCTTCGGCTGATCCATGAACCAGTGAAACGGTTGTATTCCAGGTGTCGGACTCTCCTTGTTATAGCCTTTGGCTGCCACCACAAGTGCATCTTCGAGCTCGGTGATGGCGATCACCTCGGCGGATATCTCATCCAGCCGGTAGCCCAGAGCCCTCAGAAGATCCTCATATCCGGTTGGCGTCAGGTCAGTCCGGTAGATTGGCTTCTCTTCGGCAAGTTCTTCATGGATTGAACTGGCAACCAGCCTGGGGAAATCTCGATCGGGGAATTCCAGCGCATGAATCTGACGGGCACGCTGCCGCTGGGCACGGACCATAAAGCCCCCGTTGACCTCCACGATGGTTATGGTGTGAAAGCCATACACGTCGAGTTGGCGGCCGATTGTCCGGAGGCGATTCTGATAGGTGAGCTCCAGACGCTCTTGAGGAATGTGTGACAGCGTTGGATCGCTGGTCGAACGCTTTGCGGCTGCGCTGGAATCTTCCTGATTGCTCAGCAGTTCCTGAGCCTCTTCGGCAAGAATCCACTGAAATTGGTCGCCAACCGGCACGAAATCGTGGATGCCAGCCCGAAAAGAGGCGATGGCGACTGACTGCTCCCTGGACTCCGAGTAGATGATGGCCGGGACCGATGGCTTGCGATTGCGGATACGCGTCAGTGCCTCCAGCCCATCCATCCCCGGCTGTTCGTAGCTCATCAGGATGAGGTCACACTCGTTGGCCCCGGACCAGAGGACCGCCGCTTCGCCATCAGGCCGGTGAATTGGCTGAACCAGCATCACACCTGAGACAGCGTCCCGGATCATCTGCGCTCGCCCCTGATTCGGATCTACCAGAAGGATTTTGGGTTGTTTCATGATACTGGCTCTCCATGCGCGAATCTGACCCGGCTTGATGAACGGCTACTCTATTATGGTACTTCTCAGGGGAGTTTCGTTCATGGGTCAACAGTACCGGGTCTGAAAACCGGTGCATCTCTTCTGGTATCCCGGACAGCAACACTGTGGAGCGATCAAATCACCTGATAGACGAATACCCGGGATCGTACATCTGGGTGTGCTTCAGGGTATGGCTGGAACACCGGACTCTGATCGATGACTTTCCAGGATCCCTGTTGTTCGAGACGATCCATACGCAATCGGTACCCGCCTTCCCGGTAGACGTCGTCGCGAATGCTGAACACAAAGTACCCGCCCGGCCGGATCACGCGTATGAGCTCCTCGAATGCGCTTGCTGGAGCATGGCCCTCGGTAAAGACCCCCACTGCGTAGCAGTGATCGAAGGAGTCGGTGCCGAAATCCAGAGCTTCCCCGAGCACCATCCGATACGTGGCGTGATAGCAGTTGCGTGCTTCGGCGTGTTTCAGCATCTCGCTGGAGAGGTCGATAGCGGTCAGATCGTGATATCCCATTGGCTTGAGGTACGACCCGATCAGACCTGTGCCGGCGCCGGCGTCCAGAACCTTGCTATCCGGAGGAATGTAGCGGCCGATGTACCCGGTCGAGACCGTCCGGATCAGGTGTCCGAGCTGATTGACATCACTATCGTAGCTTTCGGCCCAGGTATCGTAAGCGGCTTCCAGATCGCCAACGTCGGTTGCGCCGTAGACCCGGTCGAGCCGGTGTGAAAGCGATTTCCCGCGATCTTCCATCATTTTCCTGCCTGTTCACTGCCAACGTACACGTCGGGGCCGGCATGTGCCGGCCCCTCGATCATGGTGCGTTCGAATTATGCCGGGTCAACCGGACTACTGCACCTGGTAAACGAAGACGCAGTGCTGGACGTGTGGGTCGACCTCGGTAAAGAGCCGGAACTTCTCACTCTTCTCGACCAGCTTCATTGTGCCAGCCTTTGTCATCTCGGCCACTTTGTCCTGGTAGCCTTCGTTTTCATAGATATCGGGCCGGATCGTGACGATGAAGTGCCCGCCTGGCTTCACGATACGGGCGATCTCGTCGAAGCCACTGGACGGGGCATGGCCCTCGGTGAATGTGCCGACGGAGACACAGGCATCGAAGCTGTTGCTCTCGTACTTGAGCGGCTCGCCGATAACCTGGCGATCCAGCTCGGTGTAGACGCCGGTATCCCGGGCGATCTTCAGCATACCGTTGGAGAGATCGAATCCTGTGATGTTATCGTGCCCCATCCCGTTCAGCACACGGCCGATGATACCGGTTCCTGCGCCAGCATCGACGATCTTCGCGTTGGCGG
Organism: Sphaerobacteraceae bacterium; assembly: GCA_007695115.1. Lineage (GTDB taxonomy): Bacteria > Chloroflexota > Chloroflexia > Thermomicrobiales > Thermomicrobiaceae > SLMJ01. Next base: position 4,158 of record REEK01000105.1, on the reverse strand, counting down.
GAACATGGCGGCCGACATAGCCCGCGGTAATCGCCGGGAGCATGTAGCCACGCTGGAACACGTCTTCGTCATACCGGTCGGCCCAGGCATCGTAGGCCTGTTCGAGTTCATCGTTCGACTTGGCGGAATAGACGTTCTCGAGAATCGGATCGCGTTTTTCGGTAGCCATATGGAGTTGAACCTCTCTGTGTATCGAAAAGTATTCGAAAAAACTGCTTCGTGCCAGAACCTACTTCGAGAACTGGTAGACGTAGACGTGCCCGACGATGTTCGGCTCGGCCTCGGTGAACGGCCGGAACTGCTGGCTCCGGTCGATCAGCTTCATCGTTCCTGCCTTCTCCATCTCCTGCTCTTTATCCTTGAAACCACTGCCGAGATAGACATCTTCCCGGATGGTGACGATGAAGTACCCGCCCGGCTTGACGATACGGGCGATCTCATCGTAGCCACTCGTCGGAGCGTGGCCCTCAGTGAATGTGCCGACGCAGACGCAGGCGTCGAATTCATCCGTCTGGTAGGTGAGGGTTTCACCGAGCACCTGTCGATCCAGTCGGGTGTATGCCCCGGTCCGACTGGCGACATCGAGCATGCCCTGTGAGAGATCGAACGCGGTGATGTCTGGATAGTCCATTGCCACCAGAATGCGGCCCATCAGGCCGGTGCCGGCGCCAGCGTCCACCAGTTTCGCGTTCGGCGGAACATGCCGGGCAACATACCCAGCGGCAACCGACGGAAAAAGGTATCCGAACTTGAATAGGTCTGAATCATACCGCTCGGCCCAGTCGTCGTAGGCCTTCTCCAGATCCTCCTGCGTGGTGGCGCCGTAAACGCGCTCCAGCACATCAGCCCGTTTCTGTTCGTTCATCCAAAAAAGCTCCTCGTGAATACAGGTCCCCGATATCCGGAAATCCCGGACATCATCATTGGTCAGCCGGGATAAGCTCCGCGGCCTTCTCCACTCTTATTGCAGCAGATTGGATGCCATCAGGTGAAAAAGTGGCGGAGAATTGTTGATTTGATCGGCAATTCGGGCGCTTCTGCTGGCACCGTCACGGTCGAAACCTTCACCGGTCGGCGCACCTGGTGTATTGTGATCTCTCAGAGTGCGGTGACATTGTAGAAGGAGCGCGATCTATGGCAGTCATGCGTCCAGCAATCATGGGGCGAAACGGTGTTGTGGCATCAGCACATCCAGCGGCATCGCTGGCTGGTCTGAAGGTGCTGATGTCCGGCGGCAACGCGGTGGATGCCGCGATTGCGGTTGCGTCCACCTTGAACGTCGCTGAGCCGTATATGTCCGGTCTCGGTGGTGATGGCGTGATGCTCGTGACCCCGCCCGGAGCCAGTGCGCCGATAGTTATCGACTACCTCGGCTTCGCTCCACAGGATGTCCGACCCGCTGGGATGCAGCGATCCGACACCCTGAACGGCCCGAAAGCCCCGCTCGTTCCGGGCGCCGCGAAAGGCTGGTTCGCCGCGCTGCAACGGTTCGGCACGAAGTCCGCCGGTGAGATCTTCGCTCATGCGATCGACGTTGCCGAGAACGGCTCACCGGTGACCCACAAGAACGCGGAGTTCATCAACAACAACACCCATCAGATTTCGCCACACAGACTGGCGGCCGAGACGTTCCTCGCCAATGGCGCCGCTCCGAAGCCTCATGCCCTGATTCGCCAGCCGAAGCTCGCCAGAACCTATCGATTGCTGGCCGAGGACGGCCCTGACGCGATCTATGACGGGCCACTCGGTAAGGAGATGTGCCGGTCGATTCAGGAAGCTGGCGGGTATCTCTCGATGGACGATCTGCGAGCACTGAAGGTCAACTGGCCGGAGCCGATCGGGTCGCCATTTCACCAGTATCAGATCTTCGGAGCTCCGCCGCCAACCTGCACGATCGAGTACCTCGAGCTACTTCGCATCCTGGAGAACGAAGACCTGCCTGCCATGGGCCATAACTCTGCCGACTACCTGCACGTGCTAGTTGAGGCGATCAAGCTGGCATCGGCAGATCGCATCGAATACGCGATGAAGTCCAGCTTCGATCACACGAGTCTGCTCACTAGCGATTATGCGGCCAGTCAGGCCTCCCGGATCGACCGACAGACGGCTTCGCAGGGTCGAGGTGAACGGTTTGGCGAGGTGGAAGCCGGGGCAATTTCGCCCGGAGTTCCGGGGAGAACGAACGGTGAGCACACCACCCACTTTGCCGTGATCGATGCCGAGGGTATGGCCGTCAATGTGACGCAGTCGATCGGCTCACCGTTCGGCAGTGGGTTCATGGCCGGAGAGACCGGCATCATGATGAACAATTTCCTGGACTGGACCGATCTCGATCCCAATAGTCCCAACGCCATGCAGCCCGGCAAGCCGATGGAGAACTGCATGAGTCCCGGACAGATCTTCGTGGATGGGCAGTTCGTCAGCACGCTCGGCACCCCTGGTTCGTGGGGCATTCTGCAGACCACACCGCAGATGATGCTGAACCTGCTGGTACACGGGATGAACATCCAGGAAGCGATCGAGGCGCCACGGGTGCGTTTCATGGGTGGCAAGCAGGTCATCGCCGAGGAGCGAATCCCGGCCGACGTTCTGGCCGAACTGGAAACTCGCGGCCACCAGATTACCCGGGCAGGCCTGCTGACCTATCAGGTTGGTGGCGGTCATGGCACCTGGCGTGACCCGGAGACCGGGGTGATGTCTGCCGGCGCTGATCCGCGTCGCGATGGCTACGCGATGGGCTGGTGATTTCGCATCAATTCCTCCCCTCTCCCAGTATTGGGAGAGGGGGCATCAATCGGAAAATCTATCTAGGGGTCGGCGCCCCGGCTCCGACTCGGGTGGTGTGGTGAGGGCCGTCAGACCTTCACCATCGTCTTCACCAGACGTCGCAGACTCGCTTCCGGGTCATCGGTGAGACCGGAGTGCATCGGTGAGACCTGCACCACCGTGCTGCGTGGCCCAGAGAGCCAGTGGAAACGTTTCGATGCAGGCATCTGGGCGATCGGTCCGGCGGATTTCTCCCCGGCGATAACGTTCTCCAGATACTGCAACTGGCGGGCGATCTCGTCGTGATCGAGTGTGGGATCCAGCGCGGCGATACGCGTCCAGTCCGGCTCGACAATTCCGCCGAGAAAATTTGCCTCGCGCGAGTATAGAATCACCCCCACGTTGACGCACTCGCCCCGCTCCGGCCTCGGTACCACCCGGACGATCGTGTAATCAAACGAGTGCAGATCGGGCATCGAGCGCCTCCTGCACGAACTCACGCGGACCATTCAACCGATCGACCAGGAATCTGACGAACGCTTCACGATGTTGCGTGGGGCCGTCCTCGAAGTTCCGATCGTTCAGCCATTCATCGGGGACCAGTCCGACGATCTCCCGAATGACCGGCTCGGTCAGTTGCTGACTCAGACGCTCGTCTGCTTCGGAAATGTGGCTGGCCGCTGGAAGCAGGACGTGATCCCGAATCGCGGGAAATCGCTGCTGGGCCTTCTCCGGGAAGTCTGGGCCGCCGTACTGGGAGTAGAGCGAGGCACCGTGATCGATCAGCCAGGTGTTCCCGCCCCAGATCAGCAGATTGGTATTGCGGGGTGTGCGGTCGATATTGGTGACGAACGCATCCAGCCAGACGATCGCTGATGCGAGATCCGGATCGACGCGCTCGGTGTCCTGGGCATCGAAGGCGAACGCGCCCGGCAGGTAGTCCATCGCCAGGTTGAGTCCGGCACTACTGGTGATCAGGTCCTGAATCTCGGGATCTGGCTCGTTGCGGCCGATACGTTCATCGAGGTCGGCGAAAACCAGCTCTGGCACGGGTAGTTCGAGATATCGGGCGATTTCGCCGACAATCAACTCGGCAATCAGCACCTTTTCACCCTGTCCGGCTCCCCGGAATTTGAGCACATAGGTGCCCAGATCGTCCGCTTCCACGACACCCGGCATCGACCCGCCCTCGCGGAGCGGCGTCACGTATCGGATTACCTGGACTGTGCGGATTCTCGTCTGTGTTGACTCGTCTGGAGAAATCACTACCGCTCCCGATCGCTGGAACCATTCCGTTCGGGATGATACCGGAATCAGCCAGGTAGCGTTTCAGATCGGTTCGCTGTTCGTCCGGCCGTGTGAATCCTCCCCTCTCCCAGCATTGGGAGAGGG
>REEK01000088.1 GCA_007695115.1 Sphaerobacteraceae bacterium | reverse complement strand
GCTCGTCGGGCTCATAACCCGAAGGTCGCAGGTTCGAATCCTGCCCCCGCTACCAGATCCAGATCCTTCTCAATTTGAGAAGGATCTTTTTGTTTAACCTGGCTTCATCGAATGGTGTATACGCGAACGCAGGGGTGGGTCCTGCCTTTCGTGAGTGCCGGGGACCCACATGCCCTACGCAACCCCAACCAACGTACTATGGTTGATTTGATCGGTTGTTTCTACACTTAGCTTGCAGGCAGAGACAGGCGAGACCCGAAAACTATTGTTTTCGTATCGAGTCAGGTGTCATCTGCTCAGGCGTGTAAGCCGTGGAGTGGCGAGAAAGGGAACCTGATGCGCAAGGGCGGTCGCATATTTATTCTGTTGGGGGTCATTCTCGCGCTCGCGGCGGCGGTGCTGGCGATATTTGCTTTCCGGGATACTGACGATGATGTGGAAGTTGAAGAACCGGCCGTTCGAATGGTCGAGGTGATCGAAGCTGATCAGGATATCCCAGTAAATCATGTGATTACTGAGGATGACATTACGGTTGTTGAAGTGGAAGAGGGGACGGTTTCCCCGGGAACTGCCCAGACTTCAGGACAGGTGCTCGGCCTGGCAGCGTCGGGGGACATTGTCAGTGGCCAGCGTGTGCTGATGGCGAACCTGATCACGCCGGGGCTGTCTCACATCGTAGATGACGGTATGCGTGCGGTCGCGGTGCCGATCGACCGGATCAACGCTCTGGGTGGAATGATCCGCGCTGAGGATCACATTGACCTGATCTACTCACAGTCATTTGAACTCGAAGATTTCTACGCTGCATTGCGTGAGATGATCGGTGATCTGCAACAGGAACAGCCTGCTCCCGCGCCGGAGGAGGGTGAAGAGGGTGAAGAAGGCGAAGAGCAGCCCGATGCTCCAGAGTTGCAGATCCCTGGGTTCCCGGAGGATATGGAAGAGCTGCCATTGCCGTTTGCTCCCGGTTCACTGGTTACGGTCACGACGATGGACGGTACTGAACCAGTGACGAAGTTGATTCTGCAGAACATTCGGGTTCTGCGGGTTGTAGCCGGTGACATTGCGATCGATGACGAGGGACGCATCGTAGCGGCTGAGGACGCTCCACCTGCCGATGAGAATGACGATGAGGAAACAGCTACTGATTCATCGTCGCCTGAGGATCTCGACGGGGACCGATTGCCCAGCGCAGATCTGCTGATCGTCGAGCTCGAGCCCGCCGAGGCCGAACTTCTCAAGTTCATTCTCGACTACGATGGCGTGTTCCAGATCGCATTGCGAAATCCGGACGACGGCGAGACCGTTGAAACTCCGGGGACAACGTTCCGGCACTTGATTGAAGACTGGGGCATGCCGATGCCTCGCCCGGCTGAGGTGCCTGCGGACGACGACGACGAGGAGGAATAGGGTGTCTGCGTCCAGGATTCGCATTCTCATCGTCGATGACGTTGCCGAGAGCCGGGATAACGTCGAGAAACTTCTTCGGTTCGAGCCTGACGTCGAGGTGGTCGGCAAGGCCGAACGTGGTCAGCAGGGCATCGATATGGCGGTCGATCTGATCCCTGATGTCGTCCTGATGGATATCAACATGCCAGACATGGATGGTATCCAGGCGACGATGGCGATCACCACACGGGTGCCATCCACTGCCGTGATCATGATGTCTGTGCAGAATGAGCCAGATGTGCTGCGGCGGGCGATGCTGGCCGGTGCGCGGGAATTCCTCTCCAAGCCCTTCAGCCTGGATGAGTTGATCGAGGCGGTCCGGCACGTTTCCCGTCTGGCGCGGCCCGCTGTGCAAACGCAGGTTGTTGAGCAGAGTGAATCTGGTTCATCAACACAACTGCGATCTGCAGCTGACACAAAGGTCATCAGTGTGGTCAGTTCGAAGGGCGGGGTTGGTCGTAGCTTTCTTGCGGTCAACCTCGCGGTCGCACTCCGGAAAATGACGAACAAGGAAGTCATTCTCTTCGATACCAGCATGCACTTTGGCGACATCGGTGTGCTGATGAACAGCGGAGATTCAAAGACGATACTGGACATGGTCGACCAGGCTCATTCGCTCGATGCTGACCTGCTGGAAGACATTCTGTTCACCCATTCATCAGGAGTTCGGGTGCTGCTTTCGCCACCAACCCCGCAGGATGCCGAAATGGTCACCGCGGAACATGTGCGGTCAGCGCTGAATGTGCTTACACAGATGGCCGACTATGTCATTATCGATACACGCCCAGGATTCGACGATACGATGCTAACCGTGATGGACGCATCCGAGCGGATGCTCCTCATGCTGACAATGGAAATGACGGCAATCAAGGACACGACACAGTTCCTGGAGATTGCTACATTGCTCGGCTACCCACACGATCGTCTCAGGATGGTCCTGAATCGGACGAACAATTACTCCGGGATTCCGACCCGGGACATTGCCGAGAACCTTGGACGCGAGATCGAATACCAGATCGCGGAAGATTTCCAGGCGGTACTGAACAGTGTCAACGAGGGCACTCCCCTGGTAGATAGCCGCCCAGACCATCGGATTGTTCAGGAAATACGTCGCCTCGCCAGCAGCATGATCGATGTTCAGACGGCAGACGCGACGAACGCGACTGAAGGAAAGGCGCCCCGTGGGGGATTGATGTCCAGATTGCGAACCGCATTTCGCCCGTCATGATCTGACACTCATCCAGCGCAAGGGCATGAGGCACAGGAAAAATCGTACGTTCGCTCGACATCCTTCTAGACGCCGCCAGCTTAGCGCCAACGAGAGGTAACGCGGCAATGTCACTTTTGAAACGTCTTGGTACGACACAGGATCTCACCGGCAACTCGCAGAAGTCACCAAATCAGCAGCAACAGGGCACACAAAAGCCCGGAACTGGTGGCGGTGGTCAGGGGAAACCTGCTGGCGGTACCGGACAGCAATCATCACAGACAGAGCAGCGCGATCCGCAATCAGGCGGCTCGGGTGAACTGGGCGCATTGCGCCGCCCGAACATCGGAACTCAGCAGCAACCTGGTACGGCGCAACAGCAGCAACAGCAGAAGAGCGATAACTTCAACGATCTCAAGAGCCGGATCCAGAACCGACTGATTTCCGAGCTCGATCCGCGTATGGATCTCGGCAATCAGGAAGAAGTTCGCCGGACGGTGGAAGAGACGTTTGCGTCTGTGCTGGAAGCCGAGCACATCGTTCTGACACGCGTCGAGCGGATGCGCCTGTTCGAGTCGATCTCCGCAGAGATCCTGGGGTACGGACCGATCGAGCCGCTCCTGAAAGATGACTCCGTTTCTGAGGTAATGGTGAATGGACCACGCCAGACATACGTTGAGCGGGCTGGACGCCTCGAGCGAACCGACGTCACGTTTCAGGATGACGATCACGTGATGCGCGTTATCGACCGGATCGTTTCGCCACTGGGTCGCCGTATCGATGAGAGTTCACCGATGGTCGACGCGCGCCTGCCGGATGGCTCCCGTATCAATGCGGTGATCCCGCCGATCAGCCTGGTTGGCCCAACGCTGACGATCCGGAAGTTCTCCAAAGATCCGTTGACATCTGACGATCTGGTGCGATTCGGCACGTTGACGCCAGAGATCGTGACGTTCCTGAAGGCTTGTGTGGAAGGTCGTTTGAACATCATCGTATCCGGAGGTACGGGTTCCGGTAAGACCACGATGCTCAACGTGCTGTCATCGTTCATTCCGGATGATGAGCGCATCGTCACCATGGAGAACGCCGCCGAGCTCCAGCTGCGTCAGGACCACGTGGTTACCCTGGAGTCGCGTCCAGCGAATATCGAGGGGAAAGGCGAGGTATCGATTCAGGATCTGGTGGTGAACTCGCTGCGTATGCGGCCAGACCGGGTGGTGGTCGGTGAGTGCCGTTCAGGTGAGACGCTGGACATGCTCCAGGCGATGAACACGGGTCACGATGGCTCGCTGACCACCGTTCACTCTAACGGACCTCGTGATACGTTGTCCCGTCTGGAGACGATGTGTCTGATGGCCGGGTATGATCTGCCGATCCGGGCTATTCGTGAGCAGATCGCCTCTGCCGTTGATCTGATCCTCCATCAGTCGCGTATGAAGGATGGCTCCCGCCGGGTGACCTACATTACTGAGGTCCAGGGCATGGAGGGTGACGTAATCGTGCTGCAGGATGTCTTTACGTTCGAACAGACCGGCCAGGAAAACGGAAAGATCATAGGCTCCATCAAACCGACCGGTATTCGCCCGAAGTTTATCGAGCGATTCGAGAGCCACAGTATCTATCTGCCACCGAACATTTTCGGTACGTCCTACGAGCGAATGTTCTAACGCTGTTTGTGGTGTACCAGCCGCTAGCTGGTAATTCTCCGGAGTCTCCCGATGGACATGTTTACGCTGACAATTCTCTTGATTGTGATCGCAGTGGCCTTGCTCATTGTCGGCATCCTGTCTCAGCGTGAAGGGATGGCTTCGGCTGACGTCGAAGAGCGATTGGAACGCTTCGGCACGCATCACTCCGCGGCGCAGCAGGAGTCAGATGAACGAGATCGTGAAGAGAGCGCGATCGCAGGCCGGGTGGGCAAGGCAGTCCAGAACCGCGATGTCGGCAAGAGCATGGCTACCATGTTGGCCCGGGCAGATATCAAAATGACCGTCGGTGAGTTCATGCTGTTGAGGCTCGGCACGACCACCGGTGTCGGAGTCCTCGGGTTCGTGCTTGGCCGGGGATTCACCGAGCCGCTGATTGGACTCCTGGTAGGTCTGGGACTCGGCGTCATCGGCTGGATGGGGCCGCACTGGTGGGTTTCCAGTGTTGCGAAAAAGCGTGCAAAGCAATTCAACGACCAGCTCGGCGACACCATCGGGTTGATGGCGAACTCACTGCGGGCCGGCTATTCACTTCTTCAGTGCATGGAGCTGGCTTCCCGGGAGACGCCGGAGCCTATGTGCATCGAGTTTCGCCGGGTGGTGCGGGAAATGGGACTGGGCATCAGCTCCCAGAACGCAATGCAACATATGTTGGACCGAGTTCCCAGCGAAGACCTGGATCTTCTGGTGACCGCAATCAACATTCAGCACGAAGTGGGTGGAAACCTGGCGCAGATTCTGGATGTCATGGGTGAAACCATCCGCGAGCGAGTCCGGATCAAGGGTGAGATTGCCGTTCTGACCTCGCAGGGACGTATCTCTGGCTACATTATTACGGCACTGCCGATCGGTGTAGCGGCGTTGTTGTTCGTGATGAATCCAGAGTACATGTCGGCGCTGTTTGTGTGGCCGTGGATCTGCCTGCCGATTGCGGGTATTGGTTTCATGGTGACCGGTTTCATCGTTATGCAGAAGATCGTTGAGATCGAAGTCTAGTCAGGTGAGATGGATGGCCGATTATGGGCGGTGAAGTCATCGCAATTGCAATCATCCTGATGATCATCATCTCACTTGGTCTGGTGGTGGTGGGCTACCGCCGGGCCAATCAGGATATCGTGATCGAAGAACGCCTTACTCAGTATGGACATCGGGAAGTCAGCTCGCTCACGGAGCTCGAGCTGGAGCAACCGTTCCAGGACCGTGTTGTGTTTCCGGTCCTCCGGCGGCTTTCCCGTCTGGGACGCCGCTTCACGCCTCGTTCGGCGATGGAGGGGCTACGACAACAACTTGTGGAGGCAGGATCCCCGTCAGGAATCGGACCGGCGGAGTATCTGGGGATTCGGGTGGCAACTGCCCTCAGCTTGAGTGGCGTAGTTCTCCTCATGTTCCTGCTCGGTGGTGCAGATCTGCTGCTCGGGTTAGGACTGTCGGCCTTCATGTTGTTGCTGGGCTATATGCTGCCTGGGTACTGGCTGAAGAGCCGGATTTCGGCCCGGCGGAAGTCAGTTCAGCAATCGTTGCCTGATGCGATCGACTTGCTGACGATCAGTGTGGAGTCTGGACTCGGTTTTGATCCTGCACTGGCTCGCGTTATCGAGAAGTGGGACAACGAACTCACCCGGGAATTCGGGCGTATGCTATCCGAGATTCGCATGGGTAAATCACGGCGCGAGGCGATGCGTGAGCTGTCTCAACGTGTGAACGTGGATGATCTCAACGTTTTTGTCTCATCGATGATTCAGGCTGACCAGCTTGGTGTCAGTATCTCTCAGGTGCTCCGGGTGCAATCAAAGCAGATGCGTCTGCGGCGACGGCAACGGGCGGAGGAGCAGGCGCACAAGGCTCCGGTCAAGATGCTGTTTCCGATGGTGTTCCTGATCTTCCCTGCGCTGTATATCGTGCTACTGGGGCCGGCGATTCCGCGAATCCTCGACGCGTTCTAGTCACGCACCGATTCAGGAGTGCCTATGCCTGCCGTTACGGTGAAAAACAGAACGCGTGACCGGCTCATCGGAGATTCAGTCGAGATTGCATCGTCGTTCTGTCAGCGTGGTCGCGGTTTGATGTTCGTGTCCGGGCTTGATGAGGGTGCCGGGCTGATTATCGACCCGTGCAGTTCGATCCACACCTTCTGGATGCGTTTCCCGCTGGATGTCCTCTATATGGATCGGGAAAGCCGCGTAGTCCGGGCTGACTCGAAGATGAAGCCGTGGCGGATCGGTCCGATCTTCACCGGCGCGAAGTGGGTAATCGAACTCCCCCCGGGTACGATATCCGCAACTGGTACCCAGGCCGGCGACATCATCGAACTGGAACGATGAGCGGCGACCATGACGTCTTCCTCCAGCCGCAGTGGCGACTCTGCGATTCGCAAGATCTTGTCATCACTCTACTCTGCTGCGGTTGAAGCTATATTGCCACGTACCTGTGCTGGTTGCGGCCGAGTCGGCGAGTGGTTCTGTCCATCGTGCCAGGCGCATCTGCGGGCAGATGTCGTTGATGGTTGTCGACGCTGCGGTGGCCGGGGAGCTTCCGGAAGATCGTGCCATCGCTGTCAACAGCTCTTTCCTCCACGCCTGAACCGTGTTCGCGCGGGATTCATCTATGACGGGCCGATCCAGCGAGCGGTGCAGCGGTTCAAATACCATGGTGAGTACCGACGTGGTTACGATCTGGGTGAACGCCTGTTTCAGCGCATAGAGTCGGCAAGCCTGGTACCCTCCGGGAGTATAGATATGGTTGTCCCGGTGCCACTGCACCCTCGCCGAATTCGGATTCGCGGGTTCAACCAGGCAGCGATTCTCGCCGATGCGATTGCGCCATGTCTCGATATTCCGGTGGTTTCGGCGCTGGTTCGTGCTCGAGATACACAGCCGCAAGTGCGTCTCCGGGCAGACCAGCGACGGGAGAACGTCGAGAATGCGTTCGTCGTGGATGATCGGCATCTGGAGACGCTTGGTGGATCTCGCGTTCTGCTGGTGGATGATGTCTTGACCACGGGCGCGACGCTCGGTTCAGCGGCGGCGGAATTGCAGGGTGCCGGCGTATCGCGGATTTACGGACTGACGCTGGCGCGAGATCGATAGCCTCAGTTCGCGGTCGCGATCAGTTGATCGGCGAACTCCCGGGCCCACCGATCAGCTTCCTGAATAGCCTCTAGCGTTACTTGAGTGCCTGACGGTATATGAGCTTGAAGAGTTCGATCGACAAGATCGGTGATATCGCCGAACCGGATGTTTCCGGCCAGAAATTGATCTACGGCGATCTCATCGACAGCACTCAGCACCGTTGGGTAGGTCAGTCCGGCCCGTCCAGCCTGGTTTGCGAGTTTCAGTGCCGGGAACCGCTCAAGATCTGGCGGTCGAAATTCGAGCGTCCCCATCGCCGTGAGATCGAGGTGGCGGTCTGGCGCAGCGATACGCTCCGGAGCCGTGAGGGCGTATTGAATCGGGACCCGCATATCGGGGATGCCGAGCTGAGCCATCGTTGAGCCGTCGGTGAACGTGACCATAGAGTGAATCAGGCTTTGCGGGTGAATCACAACGTCCAGGTTGTCGAATTCGGTATCGAAGAGCCAGCGCGCCTCGATAACTTCCAGTCCCTTGTTCATCAGCGTTGCCGAATCGATCGTCACTTTGGCACCCATTACCCAGTTCGGGTGTGCCAGCGCCTGGTCAACGGTGACATCGGGGAGTTGATCGAGCGGGATGTCCCGAAGTGCGCCACCTGAAGCAGTCAGCGTGATCTTTGCGACATCATCGGTTGTTCCGCGGGCGAGCAGGCATTGCCAGATCGCGCTATGCTCGCTATCGATCGGCCGGATCGCAATCCCCGCTTCAACCGCCTCGCGCATGATGATTTCGCCAGCACAGACGATGACTTCTTTATTGGCGAGCGCAACCTCTTTGCCCTCTCGAAGCGCTTGAATGGTGGGCACGATTGCACTGTGTCCGGTGGTGGCAACGACCACCATGTCGGCGTCCGGGTGTGTTGCGACTGCCGACAGGCCACTATCGCCGTTCATGCATTCACAGTCCGGGAAGTTGTGCGACTGGTCAGCAGAAATCGTGGAGATGAGCGAGGGTCGAAACTCCTGCACCTGGTCACCGAGCAGGTCCAGATTCGAGCCTGCGGCCAGCGCGACAACTGAGAATCGTTCCGGAAGTTGACGGACGACGTCGAGGGTCTGTTGCCCAATCGATCCAGTCGAACCAAGAATAGCGAGTCTGGTTGTCATGGCCATCCAATCTCCGTCGTCAACAGCATGAGATAGAACCCGGCGGGGAGTGTAAAGAGCAATGCGTCGATACGGTCGAGGATACCACCATGTCCCGGGATCAGGTTTCCCATGTCCTTGATGCCGAGATCACGTTTGATGAGTGACTCCGCGAGGTCTCCCGCCTGGCCCAGAGAGCTGATCAGTAAGCCTGTGACGGCAGCTGCATACAGGGGAATCGGTAATCCAAGGAGTGCGGCGGCTCCCACTGCGGTGAGCCCGCCGACGATAGCCCCGGAGAGTGCCCCTTCGATGGTTTTGCCGGGACTCAGTGTGGGTGCAAGCTTGGTTCGGCCAAATGCGCGTCCGCCAAGGTAGGCCGCGCTATCGGTCATCCAGGTGATCGCCACGATCAGGACGAGCCAGGCCAGTCCTGCGGCTGGCGGAGACCCGACTGACAGGTTGTTGACTGACTGAATCCAGCTACTGACGTCATCGTCACCGTGCCCCCGGATCAGCGTCATGTGCGCCAGCGGCAGGCCGATATACAGCATGGATCCAACCGAGAAGGACCAGTTGCGGGTCGCTCCCTCGATGACACCTCGTCCGATTGCTGTGATGAAGAGAAAGATCGAGCCGAGAACGGTGATGCCGAGTAGCAGCGCCAGTGAGTCACTGAAGCCACTTGCGGTGATAAGCAAGGCACTCACGATCAAAACCGGGATGGTGAGTAGTTGAACTCCAGCTGGGAAGACAGCGCGGGCGAACTCGTTGATTCCCAGGCCTGCGAGGACGATGAGGGCGATTGTCAGAATGGGGTGCCCCAGCACAGCCGGAACGATCGCGACGGCGACGATGACTATCGCACTGAGGACTCGTTGACCAAGCATCCAGTCGGCTCCCGAGTCTATTCGGAGTCGGTGTTGTGTAACCGGTGTCCGATACCGCCAAAGCGCCGCTCACGGTGTTGATAGTCTTCGATTGCCTGCCGCAGATGATCAGGTCCGAAATCTGGCCACAGTACCGGGGTGAAATGCCATTCGGCGTAGGCTGCCTGCCAGATCAGAAAGTTCGAGGTACGGAACTCGCCCGATGTTCGAATCACCAGGTCGGGGTCCGGGATGTCTTCGGTATAGAGATACTGCGAGATCAGATCTTCGGTAATCTGGTCAGACGGAATACCATCATCAACGATTCGTTTGATTGCCTGCATGAGTTCGGCGCGACCACCGTAGTTGAACGCCAGGGTCAGGACGATGGCGTCGTTGTTCCGGGTGAGATCGATCGCTCCGCGAATAGAGTCCTGCAGTTCCGGGGAAAGCCCGTCAAGGCTGCCGATGTGTCGGAGCTGAGCCCCGCGTTCATGGAGCGCTTCAGTCTCGAAATCAATAGCGTGACTGAGGATTTGCAGGATGCCGTCGACCTCATCTCGTGGGCGGCGCCAGTTTTCGGTGGAAAACGCCCAGAGCGTGAGGTATCGGACACCGAGTTCACCGGCTGCAGTGGTAATCCGTCGGATGTTCTCGGTGCCGGCTTCGTGACCCGAGAGGCGTGGCAAGCCGCGACTCGTCGCCCAGCGGCCGTTGCCATCCATGATCATGGCAACATGCTGGGGGACCGGCCGCAGTGCCTCCCGAGTATTGATGGTGGATTCCGATTGCGGAGATGTCATGCTCAGGCCGCGACTGGAAGTGAATCAGACTTCCAGGACGTCGTCCTCTTTCTCCTTACCGACGGCATCTGCCCGGGCAACATACTTATCGGTGAGGTCCTGAATATCCTGTTCGCCTCGTCGTTCCTCGTCTTCGCCGATCATCTTCTCCTGGGCCAGTTCTTTGACCTGGGAAATAGCGTCACGACGGATATTCCGGATGGCGACACGGGTATCTTCGACCTTGCTCTTGACGACCTTGACCATCTCTTTCCGGCGCTCTTCGGTCAGGGCAGGAATCGAGATCCGAATGACATCGCCATCGTTGGTCGGGTTTACCCCGAGATCCGCGGTGCGGATCGCCTTTTCGATTGCCTGCAGAGAGCCTTTGTCCCAGGGCTGAATCACCAGCAATCGAGCCTCAGGGACGCTAATGCCGGCAAGCTGGTTGAGTGGAGTCATCGCTCCATAATAGTCAACCTCTACCCGCTCGACGAGTGCCGGTGAAGCCCGACCGGTACGGACGCTGGACAATTCGCGCTGCAGGGCCTCAATGGCTTTTTTCATTCGGCTTTCGGCATCAGATTTGACATCATTCAGCATTGGTATCTCCCGCTCGACCTGGTCGCTGTTACGGCGCGTTTACTCTACCACGTAGCGATCAGATTCGCGTCAGTGGACAAGCGTTCCAACGGATTCCCCAAACGCTGCACGCTCGATGTTCCCCTTTGTGAGGATATCGAACACGATAACCGGCAGATCGTTCTCCCGGCAGAGCGCCAGCGCGGACTGATCCATGACTTGCAAGTTGCGTTCTAGGGCGTATTGGTGGGTCAGCTGCTCGAAGCGGTGTGCCTCGGGGTTAGAGCGTGGATCGGCATCGTACACGCCGTCGATTCCGTTCTTCCCCATGAGCATGACTTCGGCGCCGATCTCGATCGCTCTCAGCGCAGCTGCCGTATCAGTGGTGAAGTAGGGGTTCCCGGTTCCACCGGCGAGAATAACGACGCGACCTTTTTCCATGTGACGGATAGCTCGTCGTCGGATATATGGCTCGGCAACCTGAGGCATCTCGATGGCTGTCTGAACCCGGGTCTGAATGCCGAAATCTTCCAGTGAATCCTGGAGCGCCAGCGCGTTCATTACTGTTGCCAGCATACCCATGTAGTCGGCGGTGGCCCTGTCCATTCCCCGGGTGCTGGCGGCAAGCCCGCGCCAGATGTTGCCGCCGCCGATGACGATCGCCAGTTCAACGTTCCGGTTGACGACATCGGTAACTTCCTGGGCGAGGCGGGTGACTACTTCAGGATCTATGCCGTATCCTGCTGAGCCCATGAGTGCTTCACCGGAGAGTTTGAGCAGTAACCTTCGGTAGGATTTCTGTGCGCCGGCATCTGTGCCTACTGTCGCTTCCACAGCATCGATCCCCTGATCTACGCGATGTTTCAATCCGATGCCGTTCGGTTGAGAGGCTGACCCGGAAGGGCTGACACGGTCAACCGGACGGGGTGGGCTGGAGTCTGGCCGGGTCCAGATGTTGCGGCCCGGCCAGGGCGGTCTCACATAAGTGAGCGGCGATCAGGATTCGTCGGCGACGACTTCGGTGGTTTCGCCGAGTTCGAAGCGGCTGAAGCGTCGAACGACGATGTTCTCGCCGAGTTTGGCAATGCCGTCCTTGATGACTTCTTCGATCGTCTTGCCACTGTCTTTGATGAAGTCCTGCGAGAGCAGTGCCAACTGCTTGACGGCAACTTCTTTGCTGCCGAGCTCTTCAGTCTTGGCATCCAGAACATCGGACGGGATCTCGTCCTCGCTGACGTACTGCGGGTTCAGAGCGGCAATCTGCATCGCGATATCGTGCGCCAGTCCCTGAAAGTCAGGAGTTCGGGCGACAAAGTCAGTCTCGCAGTTGATCTCCACCATTGCACCGATGCGGCCGCCACCGTGAATGTATGGCTCGACCAGTCCCTGAGATGCCTGCCGGTCAGTCTTCTTTTCAGCTCGGGCCAGTCCCTGCTGAGCAATGACCTGGGCGGCCTTCTCCATGTTGCCTTCGACCTCTTCGAGTGCGCGTTTGGCATCCATAATTCCGGCGCCGGTTTTTTCACGCAACTCTTTAACCATAGCTGCTGAGATCTGCACGTTGTTTCCTCTCTGGTTGATTGACGGACGAATCAGGACATGGCGAAGCCGGCTCAGATCAGCCGGCTTCCCAGTTCCGCTCAATAGATGATCAGGATTGCTGCTGAGTGCCGTTCGACGATGACTCGCTACTCGCTGCCGGCTCCTCGGACTCGGACGCCTCATCAGCACTGGCTGGTGCCTCTGCTGCTTCCTGAGCTGGAACCTCAGCGGGTGCCGCCGGTGCTGGTGCCTGTGCCTGTGCAGCCGGTGCGGCTGCCTGTGCAGCGGCTGGAGCGTCGTCAGCCATTCGGCTCTCGACAAGTGTTCGTCCCTCGATGATTGCATCAACAATCCGGCCAGCAACAATTCGAACTGATCGAATCGCGTCATCGTTTGCCGGGATGACATAATCGATCTGGTCAGGGTCGCAATTCGTATCGACCATAGCGATGACTGGAATGCCGAGCCGGTGTGCCTCAGCGATCGCGATGTGCTCCCGCTTGGGATCTACCACGAAGATCGCTGCTGGCAGCTGGTTCAGGTCTTTCAGCCCACCAAGAGACAGGCGAAGACGGGTAAGCTCACGCTCCTTAAGGATCTGCTCCTGCTTGGGCAGGGCGAAAATCCGTCCGGTGGCGAATTGCTCTTCCAGATCGGCCAGGTAGCGGAGACGGGAACGAATAGTCACGAAGTTGGTCAGGGTACCGCCGAGCCATCGGCGATCAACGAAGAACTGACCGGCTCGTGCCGATTCGGTACGAACCGTATCCTGCGCCTGCTTCTTGGTTCCAACGAAGATCACTTTGCCGCCTTCAGCAGCGATCTTGCTGACGAAGTTGCAGGCTTCCTGCAGCATAACAACAGTCTGCTGAAGGTCGATGATGTGGATCCCGTGGCGCTCCGTGAAAATGAACGGTCGCATCTTCGGGTTCCAGCGCTTTGTCTGGTGACCAAAGTGAACGCCCGCTTCGAGGAGCGCTTTCATAGTCACTTCGGTCGATTCGCGTTCTGCAGTAGCAACCACGCGTGATACCTCCTGGATTGTGTTGATCGTCCGTGCCGTTCAACCTGGTATCGGACTGCCGTTCAGGCAGCACACCGACCTCAGTCCGGGCACGTGTTTATTTGGCGATACTCATCGCCGACCGTCAGTATAGCACAGCGAAAAACGGCGCCTCAATAGCGTGAATGACCGAGCCTACTGGCTGAGTTCCACGAAATCTGCGGCCACGAACCCACTGATTCCTTCACCCTCGATCGGCCACCACGTGAAACCATCCGCCTGCTGCGATTCGCCAGTCACGGTTATTGCGGTTCCATCGGGAATACTTCCGACAACTTCAGCTCCGGTGCTGGCCGACTCGCGTACGTTGAGCCCGGCTTCTCCAGTACCGACCACGATAACCGTGGCTCCTGGCCCGATCTCGGTTGGTGCGGGTTCGCCTTCGCCGTTCTCGTCATCTTCACCGTTTTCGCCCGGTGGAGGAGTCATCACGGTAATCGGTGCGTCGTCCGCGCCATTTTCCGTCGCCGCATCATCGGTTGGTGATGGTGTTGATGACGGGATCACCGGACCAGCGGTGTCGACATCATCGGCTACCTCGTCGTCGTTATCATCCGACAGCATGTTTGCAGCCCAGAACCAGACTAGCCCGAGCATCAGAATCACACCGACAACCGGCGCGGCAATGCGGAGATAGTCGGTCCAGTATCGCTCTTCTGGCTGATATCCGAATGGGGTGCGTTCGCCATCGTTTGGATCGTGACCGCCCGGATCACCGAACGGTTGCGTATAGCGGTCGTCGTCACCCCCGCCATACCCGGATCCACTATTTCCGTAGTCATCGGAGCCAGTTGGCCGGCCCGGTCCTCCATATTGACTCACGTCGCCTCCTCGCCGTTCCTGTTGCTCGTTGGGTGGTCGTTGTGCTTGCAGATGAATGGGAGCAATCTCGCCGGATTCATCTGGTGGCTGGCCACCGGTTGTGCGAATATCTCCGCGACTTCCCGGCGCCATGCCTCTGGCGCCTGGTTGGTCGATTGGTTCCCAGTAATTGCCCATCCCGCGGTCACAGTCGAGATCATCCTCACCGACGAGATGACTTTGCTGGGGAGAGTACAGAAGTGGGTTACGACACCATCCTTTACGCCAGATCGGTGCCGGCTCATAGTGCTTGCATGTGCTGCACGTTCGGCTTGTCATCGTGAACGCATTCCCACCAGTACTCTTGTTTTCTGCTCATCGAGCGCCCCGCACTGCCCACCTGCTTGGTCAAATCATCGACTCGAGCGTCACTACGCTGAGCCTCATAGTACGTACGCTCGCAAGTCCGGGACCGCAGCAATCTCGGTTGCCAGGTCTGCCGCCAGGTCGTCGATCAGTTCGATGACGGATCGCGTGGCGGATCAGTCGAGGCTCCGCTCTCGCTATCGTCCGAGCCAGCCAGGCGTCGCAAGACCGATGGAGACTCGTCATCTGACGAGCCGCCGAGCACGCTACTCCCGCCGGACACAGTTGCCGACGAGGACTTCATGTTGAGATCACCTTCATAGAAGGCGCCTTCGTCGATCACGAGCGCTTCGGTGCTCACCGTTGCCGAAACGCGACCGGTTCCCGTGATCTGCAATCGACCACGGCAGGTAACGTCGCCGGTGAGTTTCCCGGCTACGGTGACGCTTGCTGCTTCGACCGTGGCGTCGATATCGGCACTCTCGGCCACATAGAGCAATCCCTGACAGACGATTTTGCCGCGCACCATTCCCTCTACACGAACATCCCGTGTTGTGGTGAATGTGCCCTCGATCGACGAATTGCGGTCAATGAGACTTAGCGGCTCATTCGCCGCGGCCTGACTCCCGGGGGTTTCAGTTCCCGGTGCCGATGGCTGGTAGGACATTGTCATGGTGCTCCTCCCGCGACGGACTGGCCGCCACCGTCCTTCGAACGTTCCTCGGTACTACGTCGTGCTGATCAGAGCGTCGAACCGGTGCCTCCACCGGAGCTTCGCCCAACATCTTCCATCTTGAGCTGTCCGCTGATCGTTGCACCTTCATGCACGATCAGCTTTGGTGATCGAACGTCGCCGGTCACCTCGCCCTGTGGCATTACTTCGAGCCGTGTTCTGGCTTCGATCTTTCCTCGAACCAGCCCGGCTACCACAACGCTGTCTGCGTGAAGCGATGCATCCACTTCCGCACCTTCAGCCACGTACAGATCGGTGTCAGAGTGAAGCTCACCGTCGGCTTTTCCGTGGACCTGAATCGATCCTTCGCTCCGGAGCGTCCCATTCCAGTGTGCATTCTTGGAAATCACACTCGTCGATGCGTCACCAGCTGGCGGTGATGTCTGCGCCGGTGCGGGTGCCTGCCACTGGCGAGTCTCCTGATAGCCCTGTGATGGATGCGATGGTGGAGGCGGCGGCGGAGCTATCTCGGTATCCTGCGGGGCCACTTCCTGTGTCTCGGAGCGAGATGGCGGAAACGAAATACCTTCGGCAGGTGTTCCCTGGTCAGTTGCGAACCGGTTCGTGTCACTCGGCTCATCGGACTCCTGCTCGTAGGAGTCATAGGGCTCATAGTCGTACTGCTGATCATCATCTTCCGGCTGGCCTTCACTCTGAGGCTTCTGCCGCAGATTACTGATCTGCCGCTGGAATGATTCACCGCGATTTTCGCGTCTGAATATCATCGCTGGACCTCCTGTCCGCCTGGTTCAATGCCGAGCGCGCTGGTATCGGGCGGGGTTGCTTCATGATCGCAAATACCTTGCGCGCTAACGGCAACGTGTTTTGTTTGCCTGTTCGCCATCGACAGTGCCAGCCGGGGTTAACCAGCCCTGCAGGATCTGCCGCCTCGTATCGAAGGGCGACTCGACTCACTTGCACATTCACTGCCAACATCCAGCGCACGGCGCGATTGTACTATGTCTGCTACCAAACGGTAGCACTGTACTTCATGCGCGTGACCATGCCCCTGTCGCGGTGTTCATCGAGAACCCGCTACAATACAGTATAGAGTGTACGTACATCGCTGTCCAGTCAGAATGCCCGGGAAGGCGGCTGATGACGTCTTCAACAGGTGTCATCTGTATCAATCAATGACACTCTTCGACCGTACGTTTCGATTTGCGGAGTGTCGCCGCTCTCTGGTCGACTGGTTGGAAGCCGTAGCATGCACCAGGCCGCGCCAGCTTGCGGGTAGACAAAAGCCTGGCGCAGAACGCCAGACTTCTAACAGTCTCTGTGGAGTACGCCCGGCAGGATTCGAACCTGCGACTTCTTGCTCCGGAGGCAAGCGCTCTATCCTCTGAGCTACGGGCGCTCGATACCCGGAGTATAGCACAGGAATGCTGCATTCTCAGTCCGAATCAGACTTTCTGGGGACCGATCATCCCATGGTCGATGTCGTTCTGAACGATCCTGGCGACACGGTTCCCAAGGCGAATCGAGTAGTTCGTTCCGCGATCTTCCGGGTAGATCTGGGCCGAATTCGCCAGATAGAGCCCATGCAACGGAGTACGGTGTTCCGGCACCCGTTCGGAGTAGTTCTGGGTAATGATCGGTTGCGCGGCGCGTTCTCGAAATACCCAGCGCTGGCTCACCCAGTCTGGAGAGAAGTCCGGATTGATCTTTTGCAGGTATGGCACGTACTCGTCGAACAGATCATCCTCGGACATCGTCAGATAGGGATGATCCTGGTCCAGGTACTTGCTGATGTAGAGGAAATGGTTGCCCTGGTAGTGCTCGGGTCCGATGAAGTTCGTGTGTTCGATGACGCCGGTAAACGGGATCGACGGATCGCCGATGTTCAGCCAGTAGATGTCTGAGAGCTTACGTGACATCTGGAGAATCATTGCCACAGCCCCCTGATAGACGGCCCCGGTGAGCTTCTCCTGATACCACTCCGGAAGATTCGGCACGAGACGCAACAGCAGCGGAGATGGGACGGTCGCGACGAGCGCATCGCAGGTTACGGTCTGGCTATCGGTGGTGCTGACCTGCCATGTTCCGTCTTCATTCTGCTCGATCGATTCAGTGCCGACACCGACCTGTACCTCACCCCCGTTTTCTCCGATCGCCTCGCCCAACCGGTTGATCAGCGTATTCCAGCTGCCGCGGATGTAGCCGAGTTGTTCTTTCTGGAGTGGGGATGTGCGGGATTGCGTGCGCAGGTGGAGCTTATTCCAGAACCAGACCATTGCGACCTGATCGTATCGCTTCCCGAACTTTGCGCGGAGTTGCGCTCCGAAGACGCGATCGAACGCTCGCTCGCCGACAGCCCGGCGTAGCCAGTCTGCGGCGGTGATCTGCTCGAATTCTCGCCAGTTGGTCCGTTTCTGCAGGTAAAGGGTGACGAGTCCGATCCGGATCCGGTCGTGAAGCGGGATGAAGTCCAGTCGGAGCAAATCGAGCGCCCCCTGAAGTGGGTAGATCTTTCCATCGGCGAAGAAGCCGACGCTGGAATTCAGCCAGATCAGATCGTCCCCGATCCCGAGCTCTTCCATGAGCTCACGGATGTCATGATCGTTCATGAACAGGTGATGGTAAAAGTATTCCAGTTCACTGCCCGCTACCGGAAACGCCGCGGCCTGCCCGCCAAGATACGAGTTTCGTTCCCAGAGGATGACACGCTGGCCCTGGCGGGCCAGTCGATAGGCTGCCGCAAGACCAGCGATTCCGCCACCGATGACGCCGATCGTCCGACGTTCAGTCACTGCGACCGGTCCCTCTCGTTATCGAGCAGGCACTTCCAGTTCGTCATAATCGTCGTCCGGCTCATCTGGCTGCTCATGAGTCTGCGGGCGACCGAGCAGGCGATTGAAGAAGTCGTGGATCTCTCGGTTCTCCCAGACAACGAGAATCTGGGCCGCGTTGAAGATCGACGAGTAGGTTCCAGCCACGATACCGATGATCAGGGCCAGAATGAAGTACTGAATCGTCGCTCCGCCGAACAAGTAGAGGGCCAGCAACGTGAACAGCGTGGTGAGCGTTGTGTTGATCGACCGCGGGATCGTCTGAACAATCGAGTAGTTCACGATATCCTCATACCGGTCACCGGCCCGTAATCTGAGGTTCTCACGCACCCGGTCGAACACCACAATGGTGTCATGTACGGAGAAACCGATCAGGGTCAGGATAGCGGTCACAAAGAGCGCGTCGACTTCGACCTGTGCGATCCAGCCGAGAATCGAGAAGATCCCGACGACTAGCGCAATGTCATGCAACATCGCGATGATTGCGCACGAACCGTACAGGAATGAGTTCTGCGTCTTGCGGAACGCATAGGCGATATAGAGCAGCACACCGATCGATGCCAGCAGGATGGCGATTCCGGCACGATTGCGTATCTCGGTGCCGAGCGTTGGCCCAACGGATTGCAGCTGCAACTCGGTGTAACTGCCGATCTCCGCCTGCAATGCAGCATCGATCTCTGCCTTCTCCGGCGAACCCTGCTGAATCTCATCCATGCGGATCAGCATCTGGTTGTCGTCTGATTCCTGCACCCGGGTACCGGTGTATCCCTGTTCCTCGATCACGTTCTGAATGGCAATCGAGCTCGTGCCGGGTTCTACTTCGATCTCCCAGAGGGTTCCACCGGTGAAATCGATCCCGAGTTGCAAACCGTTTATTGCCAGCGAGCCGAGGCCCGGCAGAATGATGGCCAGCGACAGCAGGAACCAGAAATAGCGTTTTCCGACGAGATCAAGCATTGGTTACGGTTGCTCCAACATGGATTCGATGTGACACGAGGCGATGTGCGATGACGGCATTAGTCGTCACCCGTAGCGGCCTGTCGCTGTTGATCGTTGGTCTCGGGCGGTACTTCCATACCCAGCCACCATTCGGTTCGCAGCTTTGGAGATGTCAGCGCCATTCGCAGGAATGAGCGGGTGACGGTGATCGCCGAAAACATGCTTACCGCCACACCGATGAATAGCGTCAGTGCGAACCCCTGAATGATGCTGGCACCGACGTATTCGCCGAACCAGTAGAGGATGATGCAGGTGATCATGGTGGCGATATTCGAGTCACGAATAGACGGCCACGCCCGGTTGAAGCCTTCTTCGATTGACTTCGTCAGACTATTACCGAGTCGTAACTCCTCCCGTAATCGGGAAAAGATCAGAATATTAGCGTCGACTGCCATACCGATCGAGAGAATCACGCCAGCGAGTCCGGCCAGCGTCAACACGACCGGGATGGTCCGGAACATGGCGAGAATGATGAGACCGTAGACGGCCAGCGCGAGCACCGCTAGCACGCCAGGCAGTCGGTAGTACAGAATCATGAACAACACTACGAGTGCCAGTCCGACGGCTCCGGCCTGGAGACTGGCGTCGATCGACTCCTGTCCCAACGTGGGGCCGACGGTCCGGCTCTGAACGACTTCCAGCGGCACTGCCAGCGAACCGGCCTGAAGCTGCGCCACCAGGTTGTGAACTTCATCTCGCGCAGGTCCGGAGATCTGCCCGCGGTTGCTGATCGCTCCCTGGATAGTGGCAGTGGAAATGACTCGTTTATCGAGGACAACGGACATCGGCTGCTGCAGGTTGGCACTGGTGAAGGCGTGGAACGTCTGAGCAGCGTCCGAATCGAGCTCGAATCCGACAACCAGCCGGCCGATGTCATCCTGCTGAGGGTAGGCATCGGTCAGGTCGGCACCGGTGATGATCGTCTCGTAAACCGGTTCTTCGGATTCGGGCAGGGTTGCCGAGGGATCCTCGTCGAGTTCCGCTTCGATGATGTGATCTTCAGCCATTCCGGCGGTCGTATTGACGATCGAGCCCTCGGGAAGATATTCCCCCTGGGGATCGATGATCTCGAGGAGTGCCGTCTGGGCGATAACCTGGACCGCAGCCTCAGGATCCCCGACACCGGGTAGCTCGACGATGATCTGATCGTCACCTCGCGTCTGGATCAGCGGTTCGCTCACTCCAAGACCGCTAACTCGACGTTCAACCGTGTCCCGGGTGCCGGACAGCATCTCGTCGGTGACGTCCTGCCCTTCGGGAGGACGGGCTTCCATCACGACCTGCAAGCCACCCTGAAGATCGAGTCCCTGGTGATAGTAGACGTTTTCTTTTATCCCGAATGGGTCTGCAACGTCACTGGGAAGGTTTAGCCAGCCAGCGATGAGCGTGATTGCTACGATGATTGATAGTGTGATGCCTGGACGGTTTCGCAAAAGTGGAGCGCTCCTCGCGAACCTGCGTACGCGGCTCAGCTACAAAATCGCCGCGCATGATAAACATACCCACCTGCTGGCGGGCGGACCGAATTATAAGGTCGGGTCAGGACACTGTCAAAAGCGATCGTCCTGAACCATGGATCGGTAGAGATTGTGCGTCCGGATATACGATTCAACCGCAACCGGAACGTGATAGCGGAGTGGTTCATCTTGCCGAACCCGGCGACGGATATCGCTGGAGGCGATCTGGATCAGCGGGACATCAATGAGATCGACCCGTCCACGTACCTCGGGAATTCGATGCTCGATGTAATCGGAATCGACGACCACACCCGGGCGCAGGGCAACACCCAGTCGAACGTGCTGAACGAGCTCTCCCGGCTTGTGCCAGTAGGGAAGATCCCGATATGAATCCTGACCCATCAGAAAGGTCAGCGTTGCGTCGGGGAAGCGTCGTTGATGCTCTCGCATACTCTCGGCGGTGTATGACAACCCCTCGTTCTCCATATCGATCATCGAGATATCGAAATAGTCATCACCATCGATAGCCATTCTGAGCATGGCGAGTCGGTGCTCATCAGCGGTGATATCCTGATCGGTCTTGTGCGGCGGTCGGCCAGCTGGGAGAAAGAGCACGCAATCGAGATCGAGCCGGTACCGCAGTTCATCAGCGATGATGAGGTGCCCGTGATGAATCGGGTCGAAGGTGCCTCCGAATACCCCGATGCGTTGTCCATGACGCATACTCTGCTCCAGATTCCGATGCTGGCCGGGCAGGATGAAGCCCGCAATTCGGAGTAGGATAACAGGAATCAACGCCCGAGTGACCGAATCAGGACCGAGCTGACGGCAGGAGCAACACAAGCATTGGAATTCTGGGAACCACCGAAATCAACCGGAACCGACGCTCCGCGACGAAGGCGTCCAGTCATCGAGGCCCCGAGACGCGCCTTGCCGGAGATCTGGCTGATGGTCGCGTTGCGTGCCGCAATCGTGATCGTGCTGCTCTCTGCCGTGGTGCTGGATCAGCTCCGGGCTCAGATGTCGTTCGTTGCACTGTTTCTGGTAGCTGGCCTCGTTGCGATGCTCATTCAATCTGACAGAGATCAGACCCAGAAGCTGCGGCGTCAGGTGGTCGTTGATCTGGTGACACTACTCATCGTAGTGCCTGTCGCGGTGCTAAACGGGTTCGTTGCTGCGGAGCCGGGCGAACTGTTGCCAGCCGAGCAATCCTCGCTGTTGCAGACTACCGGAGGGCTATTGATAGCAGTGGCCCTGCTCATCTGGCTCACCACCACACTATTCGTTGATGATCGGGCACTGCTGCCAGCGGTTATGTTGCCCGGGTTACTGATCATTCTGATGCTGACGTTCATCCTGCACGATTATCGGAGTCAGACGGTACTGGCGATGCTGACCGCCAGCTATCTGATCGGCGCAGCTGCGGTTGCGCTCGGCTTCTTCGTCGATGAGCAGGTTCAGCGCTATGTTCCACTCGTTTTCTACGGAGCTACCCTCGTGGCGGGAATGCTCTTGTTCGATCCCGGGCTGGGGAACCTCTTCGATCGAGAGGGAATGGTCCAGCTGTTTTCCGGGATGATGATCGTTATCGGGCTTGCCGCACTGTTCGTGACACCGAACCCGACGTTCGATAATTTGAGTTTTGGAGGGTCAGAATCGACCGCCTCCAGGCGAGAAGCTGACCATCGTGCGAGGAGAAGTAGACGTGATTCACGCCGAGACGCTGCGAGCCGAGGTTGACTCCCGGTTTGACGACTATCTGGAAACGCTGTTCGGACTGCTCCGGCAACCATCGATCAGTGCTCAGGGTATCGGGGTTGATGAGTGCGCCGAGCTGGTGACGCAGACGCTGCGTGATGCCGGCATCGATGCCCGGATTCTGACGACGGATGGCTCTCCGGTCGCCTATGGCGAAGTGGGGCCGGATGATGCTGAATTCACCTTGCTGGTCTACGGGCACTACGACGTACAGCCACCGGAACCGCTGGAAGAGTGGGATTCCGAGCCGTTCGAGCCGACCATTCGAAACGAGCGCATCTACGCTCGTGGCGTTGGCGACAACAAGGGCCAGTTTCTCGGGAGTATTCTCGCCTACAAGCTTCTCAGTGAGCTGGGGGCTGCTCCTCCGATCAAGCTCAAATTTCTGATCGAGGGCGAAGAGGAGAACGGCTCGAAGAACCTCCGGGCGTTCGTCAATACCAATCGAGATCTGCTCAGTGCCGACGCTTTCTTCGCAGCCGACGGCCCGATGCACCCATCCGGGCGACCAGTGGTGTTCTTTGGTGTCCGTGGAATGCTGGCCGCTGAAGTCAAGGTTCGGGGAGCCAATCGCGACCTTCACTCGGGCAACTGGGGTGGCCCGATCCCGAACGGCGCCTGGAAGCTGGTGGAATTGCTCTCGACGATGCGGACGCCGGATGGGCGGGCAGCCATCGAAGGCTTCTATGATGGGGTGACACCGCCGACAGAGTTCGAGCTCAAGCTTCTGGAAGAGATCCCGTTCGATGAAGCGGGAACCAAGGCCCACCTCGGCATTACCGAGTTCGATGGGCCTGCAGACATGTCCTACTACGAGAAGATCATGTTCCAGCCGACATTCACCATTGCCGGTATCAACTCCGGTTACACCGGGGCGGGAAAGAAATCAGTGATTCCGTCTGAGGCCGTCGTTCGACTGGAGAGTCGCCTGGTGCCGGGCCAGCAGCCGGATCAGGTGCTGGAAGCGATCGAGCAGCACGTGCGGATGTACATCCCTGATGCAGAGATCACGAAACTGGCTGGACAACCCCCCTCGAAGACATCTCCGGAGCTTCCGGTTTCCCGGGCTGCAGTGTCGGCCATGGAAGAAGCCTACGGGGTGGCTCCGGTGGTAATGCCCCTGCTGGGCGCAACGGCGCCGAACTACGTGTTCACCGATGATCTCGGCTTGCCGGCGATCTGGACCACCTATGCCAACTATGATGAGGACAATCACGCGCCGAACGAGAACATGACGTTGCGCGCCTTCCGGGATGGCATCGTGGCGAGTGCGGTCCTCTTTCAGCGCATGGCCGAAGTTGACGTAACGTAGATCCACCGAGGTGGGCGGGAAGCTAGTCTTCCCGCTCCGCTGTCACGCTGGTGTCGTGTTCGGTGGGCTGGGCCGGCTTCTTCCGATAGCGGAAGTCGCAGAACGAGGCACCCTGCATGATGGTCTGGGTTCTGGTGAGTTCGACGTCCGGGGCGAACCCTTCGATGAGCGAGAAATCCCGGTTGCAGGAGAGCAGTGCTCCCTTGTCCTGCATGCCGAGCGCGCGATACATCTCGGCGTAGCGACAGCGTGTGACATTGTAATCGAACTGCTCGTCGTTGAGCTCCAACACCTCGATCTCCAGCGCGTTATCCTGAATCCAGTACTTCATCGAATCCCGGAAGTGGTGGAGTGAGCGCCCGCCGAGTTCGTCGGCCAGCTCATTGCCCTGTTTCCGAGCCAGTTCAATGATCGTGTCAGCAGCGACACCTTCTACCCTTGCCCGATCGCCGAACTCCTGTACCATCGCTTCGAGGATCGGCTCCAGGATCCGGGCTTCGATCTCTCTCCGGTTGATCACACCGATCTGGTTCAGACGGGCTGCATCGCTGTGGTCTCGCTGATCGTCGTTCTCCATGATGTATTCTCCCAGTCTCTGGTTGCGTAGATTATCCGCTAATTGCACCATACCATGAGCGGTGTGAGCTTCAGGATTCTCTATGGGAACAGCGAAACCAGAATGATTGATGTTGAGCGATAGATATGTACGTACACTCATTCGTTCGCACAGTAAACCTTACTAATCTTGCTGCCTTACGTATCTTTGATGGCTGATCTGAGGCAGTTGTTAAACAGGGAAGAGTCGAAAACGGGTGAACGCTGAGCAGGAACATCAACTGAGTGAGAGCACTCACCAGGACGGGCTGGTTCATCGACGATGGCCACGCTATGCTGTGGGGTTTGTGCTGATCGCATTGCTGGCGCTCAGTAGCACGCATTTGCGGGTCGCGCTGAGTAGCGCCGTTTTCCTCAACGAGATCTTCCCTGACGCTCCTGCCTATCCTGGTCGCTGGGTGACTGACGAGCCAACACGGACGTTCGTCCAGTTCCGGCACGAGGATGCGTACAAGTCAGCGCTTCTGTATCGACCGGGAGATACGGGTTGCGGGGGAGGCATTGTCTTGTACATCGGACTGGGTCCTGAGTACGGTGATGCTCATCTCGATCGGCTTGGTCGTGCGTTCTCCCGAAACGGGTACTCAGTGCTTATCCCAATGTCTGAACCAATGATCGACTATCGACTCAGTGCGGAAGAACATGACATCGCGGTGTCGGCATTTACCTCCCTCCAGCAGCAGTCAAACGTCAATCCCGAACGGGTGGGGATGTTCGGCATCAGCGTTGGAGGGGCTGTGGTGGTGAATGCGGCTCAGCAACCCGAAATCCAGGACAGCGTGCGAATGGTTCATTCGCTGGGCGGCTTCTTTGATGCATCTCAGGTGCTGGCGCAAATGTCGCTGCGTGCCTACGAAGTCGATGGCGAATGGCATGAGTGGGAGCCGTCTGCAACGACATTCCGGGCCACCCGCAATAGTCTCGTGCCGTTGCTGCCTTCGGAAGACCGATTGGCCCTCTGGGATCTCTTTGGCGAGGATGACACCGAGATTCCGAGTGATTTGACTCCCGAAGGGCACGCACTCGCCAGCGTCTTGACTAACCGGGACCCCGATCGTGTCGACGAGTTGCTCGACGAGTTGTCGCCAGTGCAGTCGGAGTTCCTCGACGCGATATCGCCGGCCGGCGGTATCGATCAACTCACCACGTCGATACTGCTGCTCCACGATCGTAATGATCACGTTCTGCCCTATAGCGAGTCCGTGTCACTAGCTAATCGGGCCGAAGAGGTCGACGCCGATGTCCGGTTGACCGTGCTCGATCACTTTCATCATGTGCGTCCGGACCAGGATGTCGGCATCTGGTCGCAGGCTCGTGACGCAACCCGGCTCTACCGGCACATCTTCGCCATGCACTGGACAATGGATGATCGCGGCGTCTTCACATCTCCGCTCAATCTGCTACCGTTCGTCGATAGACCGCATTCGTGCTAATCCAGTGGGGGAATCAGGAGAATGGCGCGTCAGGGCTACGATCGTGGACATCGTCGAACCCGGCAGCGACGTGCCGGGAGTTCGGATCATCCGGATGGAAACGAGAGTCGATACTACGACCGTACCCAGAATCCGGTGGAGTTCAGTCGAATACTGAATCTGAGTGATGGCGTCTTCGCCATTGCACTGACGTTGCTGGTTCTGTCGCTGGAAATTCCACCAGGGCTGGACACCAGTGATCTCTACTCCGAGTTGCTGAACGTCACACCGATGCTGGTTGCGTTCCTCGTGAGCGTCGGGATTATCGCACTGTTCTGGTTTTCGCATTACGAGATCTTCGCCGGGGTGCAGAAGATCGATGGGCGGCTCATGTGGGTGAATTTCGGCTACCTGAGCCTGGTTGCGATGATCCCCTTCGTTCAACGTCTTCAGGGGGATTATCCTTTCGAAGCAGTTGTCTACATGGTGTATGCATCAGTGCTGGCGCTGTTGAATCTCGTCGATCTCTGGATTCACCGACACATCTATCGTGCCGGTCTCCTCAAGGAGCAGTGGTCGCCTTATCAGTATCGGACGGAGATGCTGCGCGGCACGACCCTGGTAATTGGATTCCTGATCTCTATCCCACTTGCCCTGGTGCTGGTGAACTGGACGATCCTCCTGTGGATCCTGCTGCTGCCGGCCGAGAAATTTGTGATCCGCTGGCGAGCTCGGACCGCCCGAGATCAGCCGTCTGATTGTTTGTAGGCTGCCAGCGCGCGCTGGCGAGCAAACGTGTGCTCGACGATCGGTTCCGGGTAGTCCGCACCGATAGCGCAACCGGATTCCTGCTGGTCGCTCTGTGACATCGTCCATGGTTCATGGATGAAACGGTCAGGTACGTTGGTCAGTTCCGGAATCCACTTGCGGATGAAGGTAGCGGACGGATCGTGCCGCCGGCTCTGCAGTATGGGATTGAAGACACGGAAGTACGGGGCAGCATCGGTTCCGGTGCCCGCCGTCCACTGCCAGCCTCCGTTGTTCGATGCGGGATCTCCGTCCAGAAGATGTTGCATGAAATGCTCTTCACCAGCTCGCCAGTCGACCAGCAGGTGTTTGACAAGGAACGACGCCGTAATCATTCGCCCGCGATTGTGCATCCAGCCTTCACTGTGTAGCTGCCGAATACAGGCATCGACGATCGGATAGCCGGTCTCGGCGTTCTCCCATGCGGAGCGATCTTCCGTATCGTTGATCCAGTGCATCCCACGATACTGATCCTGAAATTCAATCGTGCGAACGTAGGGGAAGTGGTGGAGGATGGCGACGTAGAATTCTCGCCAGATCAGTTCGTTGAGCCAGGTCTCGGCGCTGTGACGAGCATCCCTGGATGGTGCGTTGTCGAGCGCGCGCATTGCCGCCGCGATAGCCTCGCGCGGCGAGATCATCCCGAAGCGCAGATACGGTGACATTCTGGACGTGGCGTCGAGATCGATTCGATTGCGTTGCTCTTCATAGGTGAAGACCGGCGCGTCATTGCCCTCGGTGAACTGCTTCAACCGGTGGTGTGCGGCGGCGTATCCGGCCTCGAAGGGAACCGACTCCGGTAGTTTGGGTGTCTCGGGCAAGGAGTGTGATTCGATCTCCGGTACGGTTATCCGCTCTGGTGCCGGTTCCAGGTGGGGCGCATCGGGATTGCTCGCCTTCCACGCTTTTGAGTAGGGGGTATAGACCGTATAGGGTGATCCGTCTTTCTTCAAGACATCGTCTGGGTGAGCTACTGATGGCTGACTGAGGAGCGTGAGCGGGAGTTGGTTGACGACGTTGCTGTCCCGGCGAGTGGCGTAGGGTGAGAAATCGTGCTCGGCAAAGATCCCGGCAGCCGACGTCTCCTGAATGACCTGCCGCAGCACCTCGATCGGATTGCCGCGTCGGACGATCAGCGATCCGCCGATCGCGCGCAAGTCCTCGTCGAGCGATCGAAGCCCAGCGAACATGAATGCGGTTCGCTTGTCACTTGAGTAGCGCGAAGAGAGGAGTTGATCGTCCAGAATGAAGAGCGGGACGATCTGATCAGCGTTACTCATCGCGGCATGGAGCGCCGCGTTATCGACCAGCCGCTGATCACGGCGGATCCACCAGATTGCGGTGCGAGTTGCCATTGGAAGCGTCCTGTCTCGTGGCGAATCAAGACCCGGGAGGGCGATAGCGAACTGGGCAAGTGTGGGAAGGGGCAGGAGTTCGGGGGTGCCCAGTCGCTACCGTTGATAATGCTAACGCAAAACGGGTGCCACTGCCAACCAAATAACAGGTAGGTAACACATTTTTGAATAGAATTCCCGACTTAGACAGCGAAAATACAGCCAAATCTCTGCTACTGCGACAGCGCTATTCGGTACTCGTTGATCTCCTGGTCCGTCATCGCGATGAGATCTTCAGGGTCTGATCCCGAGAAAACGGTGCCGATCGAGAAGATGTAAGCCCGCTGTTGCTGCATCACCGGGGCGCGAACCACCGCCGCGCTTTCCGTAGCGATAATCTGACTGTTCCCATTGAGATCCATCCACCCCATCGGCGCCGAGAACCACCCACGATCGACCTGTTCGCGGTCGTGAATGAACTCGAAGGCTTCGTCGACTGGCATACCGCTGGATTCGACGATCGGGTGGAGCGCGCCGAGCAGATCGAAGACGGTCTGGCGCTCTTCCAGCTCTCCCTGTACGTTTGAATAGAGATGATGAACGTGCCGGGTGCTTCGGAGTTCCGGCTCGTCAGAAGCCTCCACATTGGCCAGCGTCGAGTCCATCGCCTCATACAGATGATCGACGCAGAGTTCATGGTGTTCGACCTGGTCGGGTGTGTTGAGGAGTTGCTCGGCAAGCGCACTGTCCAGATCGGGGTCATCACCGCGACGAGTCAGCCCTTTTCGCGTCTCCGCGACGATCTGCTGGTTGTCCTGCTGTATCAGATAGCCGCTGCTTCGACCGATAAACGTCGAACCATGACGACCAACCGCTACCAGTACATCCTCGGGGTAGCCTTGAGCCAGATAAGAGAGCGCCCGTCGAATCCGGTAGAGACCGCCCGTGGTCAGCTTGCGTCGTCGAGCGATGTTCAGGACATCGAATTCACCACGTTGCACGGCCGATTCTGCACGGGTGACGGCTCTGACGAATGACCGCAACTCGGATGCGTTCGTGTCGTCTGGCTCGACCTCATCGATGATGAGGTTGTGCTCGCTCAGTGACTGCATAGCGTCCACCAGTGACGAGTTGAACTCTTCAGCCGCCGTGATCAGAGCGTCCGGCTGCACAGCAGCACTCGCCAGTATGTTCTGAATCAGCACACAACGGTCTCCGTCACAGACTACGGTCATGCGTGGAGTCAGCAGGTACGTGGACGGAAATCCTTGCCAGACCAGCCTGTCCTGGGTGTAACGCGGATCGAACGAGAAGCCAGCGTGCAGAATCGGGCCATACTGGTCTGTTCCCGTATCGTCCTGAACAGTTGCCGAGCCGGCCGTCTGGGTGAAGTTGCGACTTGACTCCTGAAACCGAACGTTGCGCGGCGGTGTGGTCCCGGTAAGGATTCCGAGGCTGACAATCGATCGTCCGGAATCCGGACAGCGCCAGTACCATCGGTCTGATGTGACCGATACTGCCGCAACGAAGAGTTCGACTGGATCAATTGGGTCTATATCCTGTGCATGGCTCGCCAGCACTTCTGCGCCGATTGACTGAGCTTTCCTGGCGGCTGATTCCGTCAATTGCCGCAGGACCGAAACGTCTGGTTTCTCCATGGGTTACCCCGTGTTCTGATGTTGCCGAGTAAGTATCCGTGGTTGTCGCGGTCAGCATACCAATCCGCCCGGCAACTGCAATGGCTGCCGGGCGGATTGATACGCGCGTGGCTCCAAAATTGGAACGCAATCAGCTGTCGGACGCTGAAACGGCGCCGGAATTGTCGAGCTCCGGCACTCCGGTCAGTTTCAGCTCTCGGGCCCGATGGCATCGAACGAAGTGCCCGGGTTCGACCTCTTCGAAAATGGGAGACTCCTGTTTGCAGATGTCTTTGGCGTGTGGACACCGTGGATGAAAGTAGCAACCACTTGGTGGGGCGGCGGGGTTTGCGACCTCGCCTTTCAGCCGTGCCCGAATGCCCCGTTTCCGCGGGTCAGGAGCTGGAATCGCCGCCATCAGTGAGGATGTATACGGGTGTTTCGGATGGTGAAAGAGTGCATCAGTTTCGGCGAACTCCACGAGTTGACCAACGTACATCACCGCCACGCGATCACTGATGTGCTTCACCACGCTGAGATCGTGGGCAACGAAGAGATAGGTGAGTCCGAACTCATTCTGCAGGCGCATCAACAGGTTCAGAATCTGTGCCTGAACCGAGACGTCCAGTGCCGAGACGGGCTCATCGGCTACGATCAGCCGTGGGTTAAGCGCCAGTGCTCTGGCGATTCCGACGCGTTGCCGCTGGCCACCACTGAAGGCATGCGGGAACCGGCTGAGAAACTCCGGTCGCAGCCCGACAAGTTTCAGCAGCTCGGCTGCCCGGTCTTCTCGCTCTCTCCGGTTGCCGATCCCGTTGACCAGTAGCGGCTCTCCGATAATGTCGAGCAGGGTCATTCGGGGATTCAGCGACGAGAACGGATCCTGAAAGATCATCTGCATCTCGCGACGAACCGGTCGCAACTGGCTACGGTTCGCTTTCGCCAGATCGATAACCCGGCCATCCTTCTGGTGGAAGAGCATCTCGCCGGATGATGGCTTCATTGCCCGGAGAATACAGCGAGACGTAGTGGTCTTTCCGCAGCCACTTTCTCCGACGAGGGAGAGCGTTTCTCCGCTTCGAACCCGGAACGTGACATCGTCAACCGCGCGGACCTGTCCGACTTCACGCCGGAGGAAGCCCTTCTTGATCGGGAAGAACTTCTTGAGGCTGTTCACCTCCAGGATGGTATCCCCGATCACCCGTGTGTCACCGGGCGGAGTTGTTATCTGCTGATTTGCGCTCACTGACTGGCGTCCTTTCCGGCGGTTGCTTCTTCCCGGTCGATGCGAACGGCCCCCTCGGTGTAGAGGAAGCAGCGCACATGTTGTCCGGTAGGACTGACCAGGGTTTCCGGTACGTGGACATCACAGGTGCCCGGCATGAATTCCGGGCATCGAGGATGAAACGGGCACCCGGCAGGTCGGTTATACGGATGAGGAATCGAGCCAGAGATCGTGGGCAACTCGACCCGCGATGGCTGGTAGATATTCGGAATCGACTGGAGGAGCGCTTTGGTATACGGATGCTTGGGCGCGTAGAAGATCTCGTCGACTGTGCCCTTCTCCGCAACCTGGCCCAGGTACATCACCACTACGTCGTCCGCCATCTCTGCGATGACCCCGAGATTGTGAGTGATGAGCATGACCGCCATGCCGTTTTCTTCCTGAAGATCCTGGAGAAGCTCGAGAATCTGAGATTGCGTGGTGACATCGAGCGCCGTGGTCGGTTCGTCGGCAATGAGCAGGTCTGGCTCACAAGCGAGCGCCATTGCGATCATCGCTCGCTGGCGGAGGCCACCGCTCATCTGGAAGGGGAGTTCGTCGAGCCGTTCTTCCGGACGCGACACACCGACCATTGTCAGGAGCTCGGTTGCCCGATTCCGTGCTGCTCGATCATCGAGCGGACGGTGCAGCTGGATGGCCTCAATGATCTGGTTTCCGATCGTGTGGACCGGACTGAACGAGGTCATCGGCTCCTGAAACACCAGCCCGATCGACTCCCCACGAATGCTCCGAATCTCCCGTCCATCGTCGGTCAGTTCGCCGATTTCGATCTCATCGATCTGGTTGGATCCATCATTGCGGGGTTTACGCAGCATAATGCTGCCGCCCACGATTTTTCCGGGGCGATCGATGATCCGCATGAGCGATCGAGCCGTAACGCTCTTACCGCATCCGCTTTCACCGACGACACCCAGTGTCTTGCCCCGGTGTATGTCAAAGGTGACGCCATCTACCGCGCGCACCAGACCTTCATCGGTAAAGAAGTGAGTCTGGAGGTCTTTGACGGATAGCAATGGCGCTTCTTCGGTCGACATATACTCTGGTCCCCTCTACATGCCGTATGGATCGGCAGCGTCGCGAAGTCCGTCACCCAGGAAGCTGAACGCCAGGATCACTACGATCACCGGTATTGCCGGCAAGAGCAGCCATGGAGTAAGCGCAACTGCCTGAATGTTCTGGGCTCCCTGCAATAAGACACCCCAGCTTACCGCCGGCGGTCTCAACCCGAGTCCAAGGAAGCTGAGCGATGTTTCGGCGACGATCATGGCCGGCAATGCCAGCGAGACCGCAGCGATGATGTGGCTCAGTACCAGTGGAACGAGATGCACGAAGATCACCCGGAACTGGCTCGCCCCGGCGAGATTGGCGGCCATCACGAAATCTTCTTCACGTAGTGCCAGCAATCGTCCACGGACGACGCGGGCAAGCTCTGTCCAGCCGATCAACGCAATGATCACCGTGATGGCGAAGTAGATCCTCAGAATACTCCAGTGGTCGGGCACTGCCGCCGCGAGTCCCATCCACAGAGGAATAGTGGGAATCGAGTAGAGCAGTTCCATCATGCGCTGGACGACCATGTCTACCCAGCCACCATAGAAGCCCGAGAGCCCACCCATCACTACGCCGAGTGCGATCGATACGATCACCGCCACCAGGCCGATCGTCAGCGAAATACGGGTCGCGTACATGAGGCGAGACCACATATCGCGCCCCTGCACATCGGTGCCCAGAAGGAAAACTGATTCACCGATTTCCCGATCTTTGGTGCCGATCAAATGCCGGTTCGTCGGGATGAATCCGAACAGGTTGTATTCGAAGCCCTCCGCGAAGAAGCTCAACTCGATCTTGTCATCGGGATTCGCAAAATACTCACGCTGGAACGTCTGCGGGTTTCTTCGACTATCCAGCCCGAAAACGTGCGGACTGAAGCTTCCATCGTCGAAAAGATACACGCGCTGCGGTGGCATCAGCGAGCGCTCAGCCTCTGATGCCTGTGGGCTGGCATACGCCAGAAAGTCAGCGAATACGACCACGG
Organism: Sphaerobacteraceae bacterium; assembly: GCA_007695115.1. Taxonomy (GTDB): domain Bacteria; phylum Chloroflexota; class Chloroflexia; order Thermomicrobiales; family Thermomicrobiaceae; genus SLMJ01. The sequence continues at coordinate 15,681 of REEK01000088.1, read as the reverse complement.
AATAGAACAGCAGAATGACGATTCCGCCGAACATTGCCAGACGGTGACGGCGAAAACGCCACCACATGAGCTGGAACTGGCTGGCAACGGCAACCCGATCCTCAGCGGCGGCCCCGGTCGACGCATCGTAGACGGTTTCCACAGCGTCGCTTGTGCGGTCGGCACCCGTCCCCGGGGTTGCCGGGGGGCGGGCAGCGTCTGGGTCTGCCGGTTCAGTCGGGTCTGGTGAATGCGACGGCTTATATTCCTGATCAGCCATTAGTCTTCCATCCGGATTCGTGGGTCGATCAAGAGGAGCAGCATGTCAGAGAGGAACGTTCCGATGATCGTCATGACCCCGAGCAACAGCACGATTGCGCCAGCGAGGAACATGTCCTGAGACTGGAGTGACGTCAGAAGTACCGGACCAACTGTGGGCAAACTGAGGACGATCGACACGATAACGCTGCCCGACACGATAAACGGGAGCATGTAGCCGATCGTGCTTGCCAGCGGGTTGAGCGCCACGCGAACCGGGTACTTCAGAATCAGTCGTGTTTCGGACAGGCCCTTGGCCCGTGCGGTGACGACATATGGTTTCCGCAGTTCGTCCAGCAAGTTGTTCCGCAGCACGCGGATTCCCTGTGCAGTTGCCGCTGTTCCGAGAACGATAGCTGGCACCGGCAGGTGACTGAGCAGGTTCAGGAATTTCCCGAAGCTCCAGCCCTGCAACTCATACTCTGCGGAGAATAAGCCGCCGACATTGAGGCCAAATACAGACCACCCTATATACATCACCACAAGTGCGAACAGGAAGTTCGGCACCGCCAATCCCATGAAACCGATCGTGGTTGCGATGTAGTCAGCGACCGAATATTGTCGAACAGCTGAGAAGATGCCGATTGGCAGGGCGATCATCCAGGTAAATACCAGGGCAGCCACCGACACCACCATCGTGAGCGCCAGTCGATCACCGATGACTTCCCTCACTGGTCTTTGCCATTGCATCGAGGTGCCGAGATTGCCCCTGAGCACCTGCCTCATCCAGAGTCCGTACTGGACCGCGAATGGCTCATCGAGTCCGTACCGCGCCCGAAGGTTTTCGGCTTCCGACGTGGACACGGGTGTGCCTGATGCCTGTAGCTGAGCGATGTATGAATCGACGTAGTCGCCCGGAGGCAACTGGATAATCGCGAACGACAGGATTGACACCAGGAATATCGTTACGAGCGAGAATAAGGCTCGTCGGATAATGTATCCGAGCACCCGTTTCTCCCCTCCATTTTGAAACCATCGCTCTGCCGGAATGACTATTCCGGCAGAGCGAAACTACCCCACCTACGAGCTGCGAATGAAGAACGTCGGCGGGTGCGACGAACACGGTGTTCGAACGTGCTGACCGTTTGCCTGCTGGGATGGGATGTTGCCCATATGGTTGCCTACGATGCGGAGTCCCATTGCGGCCGGTGACAGACCGACCGTTCCGACACTCCACTGTTCTTCGACGAGAAGCTCCCAGATCTCCTTGGCAATCTCATCGCGTTCTTCATCTGATTCAACTCCGAATGCAGACGCGAAGAGATCTTGAGCACGCTTCATTTCGTCCGGAGGCTCGACACCCTCGGCGCCGTCAGTCTGCCACCAGATTGCGTGAGCTGACCCCATCGGAGCATTGATAAACGTTGCTGGTAGTGCGTGTTGCGGATAGATGAACAGGTGCTCGGAGCCGTCGTTCATCCAGACAGCGATTTCCAGTTCGTTGCCAGCGACTCGCTCCCAGAAAAGGCTGCGTTCGAGTTCCTGAAGGTCGAGTTGAACGCCGACATTTTCTCCGACCTGGAAGGCAACCATTTCGCTTACCGCTGGCCAGTCAATAAAGGCTCCTCCGACTGCCGCTACTCTGATCCGAAGTCGTTCTCCGTTGTCTGGTCGAAGTCGGTAACCCTCAGCATCACGTTCGTCGAGGCCAATTCCGTCCAGCAGTTCGTTCGCCTGATCGGGATCAAAGGTGGACCAACGGTCTCGCCACTCCGGTCCGGGGTTCTGCGGCATGTGATCCGCTGGAACCGGTGAACCGGGTGTCCCCAGCCCCAGCCATAGCGCCTCATTAAGCTGATCTCTCTGGATCCCCAGTGAGATCGCGCGCCGGAAATCCCGATTGTTCATCAGGTCTGCAAGGCCTTCGTCCCCGCGGTAGGACATGTTGAAGCTGAAATTCGCATCACCGCCATAGAGGCCGCGGTCGAGTCGAACTGTGTAGTCACCGGCCTCCTGGTTCTCGAGAAACACTGGAAGTGCCGGCAGTTCCATATGCCGACCCTGTTTGTCGATCTCACCGGCGATCGCTCGCAGCGTGACGACTTCGAGGTCTTCAGCGTTCCGCATGATGATCGTGTCGATGTACGGCAGTTGATTGCCCTCGGTGTCGACGGCCCAGTAGTACGGATTACGCTCGAGTACCCAGTTGGGCTCGTTGATCGGGCTGACAGTCTTCCAGGGGGTTACGGTTGGCAGATCAACGTTGAGCGACCAGTCATTGAGAAACTCGAAGTAGGTCACCCAGTTGTCGAAACCAGCGTCTTCAGCGATTTGCTGTGCCTCGTCTTCTCCGACAAAGTCCGGGTGAAACTGTTCGAGGTAATGACCGGGAGCATACGCACCCATCATTGCGCGGCCTCTGGTCGCGTGGCCACCACCGATTTGTGTGGAACCTGCAAGGACGTCCACAAACATCGGGTACGGCTCCGGGAACACAAAGCGGACAGTGTAGTCACCATCTGCTTCGATGTAACCCTGCTGGCCATTAATGGCGGTCTCAGGATTCTTGGTCGCGGTCAGATCCGAGTTTTCGTAGATGTGATCGAACCACCACATGAAGTCTGCCGAGGTGAACGGCTCGCCGTCTGACCAGTGCATGCCTTCACGGAGATGAAGGGTCGTCACTCGACCTTCGTCTGACACTTCCCACTCACGGGCTAGTGATGGCTTGACCTCACTTCCGGTGTAATCCCAGAAGAGTGGCTTATCGCTGGACATGATCCGGTTGCCGTTTTCATGGTCTCCCGGGCCGGTGAAGGCTCGGCGCCAGGTACCTCCGTACTCACCTATTTCGTGCACGGGTCTGACTACCATTGGCTGTGAGCCAATGCGCTCTTCGACAGGGGGAAGTTCGCCGGCTTCGACCATCTCTGCGAGCTCGGGTGACTCATTGAAAGAGTCCGGCATCTCGTCGACAACTTCTGGTCCTTCGAGTTCGCCGATCAGATCAGAGCCAATGTCGACGTCCTCGACATCAACGTCCATGGGATCATCATCGGCTTCGACCTCGTCGGCATCGTCATCAGGTTCTTCGACTTCTTCGACTTCTTCCACCTCGTCGTCAGTATCGGGTTCTTCAGCGGCGACGTCTTCATCGTCTGCGTCTTCAGGCCCCTCGCACGCCGCGAGCAGCGCTGAGACCGTCGGGATTGCGAGGCCCAGTGCAGCACCACGCTTGAGCACATCTCGTCGGGTCAAACGATTCGACCGGGTTATTTGCGGAAGTTGTATGTCGGCCACAGCAACTACTCTTTCTGATGGCAGTAAATTATGTCAATTTAGCTACATCGCGGCGTGCAGATTCCACAAGGTCTGCTGCTGCGTCTAGGACCAATGATCGACTATGACCCGGCCGGTGCTCCTCCTCTCTTCTCCAGTCGCTGCCAGATGACCCGATACAGAGCAGCCAGTTGGTTGCCCTGTATCGAGCCGGTGCGTGACACTAGCTTCGAATAAAGAACGTCGGTGGTTGTGACGTGCATGGCGTGCGCACGTGCTGTCCGTTTGCCTGCTGCTCCGGAATGTTGCCCATGTGATTCTTCACAATGCGAACACCCATTGCGGCTGGCGAGAGACCAACTGTACCGATGCTGTACTGCTCCTCGACGAGGATTTCCCAGATCTCCTGGCCGATCGCATCTCGTTCGGCCTCGTCCTCAATTGAGAATGCCGAGCTGAACAGATCCTGCGCCCGCTTCATCTCTTCGGGCGGCTCGACGCCTTCGGCGCCGTCTGTCTGCCACCACAGAGCATGGTGGGGACCCATTTGCGGGTTCAGCGTTGTGGTTGGAAGAGCATGATGCGGATAGATGAACAGATGCTCGCTGCCGTCGTTCATCCAGATTGAGATCTGGTGTTCGTTGGCCGTCACACGCTCATCCCACAGACTTCGTTCCTGCTCCTGCAGGTCGAGCTGAACACCGATGTTCTCGCCGACCTGGAAGGCGATCATCTCGCCAACGGCCGGCCAGTCGATGAACGCACCGCCGACAGCTACCATCTGGATACGGAGACGCTCTCCGTTATCCCGCCGCAGTCGGTAGCCTTCGTTGTCGCGCTCCTCCAGTCCGATGCCATCCAGCAACTCGTTTGCCTGATCCGCATCGAAGACCGACCACTTTTCACGCCATTCCGGACCGGGGTTCTGTGGCAGGTGATCGGCTGGAACCGGAGAACCAGGAGTTCCCAGCCCGAGCCAGAGTGCTTCATTGAGCTGGTCTCGCTCGACAGCGAGCGCCAGCGCATGCCGGAAGTCCTTGGTGTTGAACAGATCCGCGATTTCATCATCACCACGGTAAGACATGTTGATGTTGATGTTGGCGTCACTGCCGTACAGCCCACGGTCGAGCCGGACGGTGTAGTCGCCATCTTCCTGGTTCTGGAGGAAGACCGGCAGTGCAGAGATGTCCATGTGACGACCCTGCTTGTCGATCTCGCCAGCGATCGCTCGGAGCGTGATGACTTCGAGGTCTTCAGCGTTCCGCATGATGATCGTGTCGATATACGGAAGCTGGTTGCCATCGGTATCGACGGCCCAGTAGTACGGGTTGCGCTCGAGAACCCAGTTAGGCTCGTTGATCGGGTTGACGGTCTTCCACGGCATCACAACCGGGAGATCCGGGTTCAGGCTCCAGTCATTGAGGAACTGGAAGTAGGTGACCCAGTTGTCGTACTCAGCGTCCTGAGCCATCTGCTCGGCTTCATCGTCACCGATGAATTCCGGGTGGAACTGCTCCAGGTAGTGTCCCGGTGCATAGGCACCCATGAGCGTTCGACCGCGAGTAGCGTGGCCGCCGCCGATCATGGTTGATCCGGCCAGGACGTCCGGGAACATAGGATACGGCTCCGGGAAGATGAAGTGGATGGTGTAGTCACCGTCCGCTTCCATGGTGCCCTGCTGGCCGTTGATAGCGGTTTCCGGGTTCTTGACTGGGGTGAGCTCATCGTTCTCGTACATGTGCTCGAACCACCACATGAAGTCCGCGGAGGTAAACGGGTGGCCGTCTGACCAGTGCATGCCTTCCCGCAGGTAGAGCGTTGTTACGCGACCTTCATCAGTGACTTCCCAGTCTCTGGCCAGCGATGGCTGAATCTCGCTACCGGTGTAGTCCCAGAACAGCGGTTTGTCACTGGACATGATCCGGTTGCCGTTTTCGTTGTCGCCAGGGCCTGTGAAGGCTCGACGCCAGGTTCCGCCATATTCACCGATCTCATGAACCGGCTGGAATACGGCCGGGTGGCTGCCGATGCGTTCTTCAACTGGTGGCAGATCGCCTGCTTCGACCATTTCGGCAAGATCTGGCGCTTCGTTGAAGGAGTCAGGCATTTCGTCGACCAGCACCGGGCCTTCGAGTTCGCCGATCAGATCGGATCCAATTTCGACGTCGTCTTCGTCGACGTCCATCGGGTCATCATCAGCATCTTCGGCATCGTCAGTATCCGGCTCGTCAACTTCTTCATCATCGTCTGTATCGTCTGTTTCTTCGGCTGCAACTTCATCGTCGTCGGCCTCATCAACTCCTTCGCAGGCTGCCAGCAAAGCAGAGACAGTTGGTACGGCCAGTCCGAGCGCCGCCCCGCGCTTGATCACGTCCCGGCGTGTCAGCTTTGCGGTGGTTACTGAACCGATAACCTGCGTGATGTCCGATAGATCTTTGATCCCCATCTCGTGATTCCCTAACATGAAACTGGCAAATAGGATTCGCATCAGAACCTGAGACCGGTTTCTCCAGAAGTGCCACGTTTTCCAGACCGGTGCCGGGATCCGTTACGAACGACAGTCAGAAATGAATCAGCTCCTCCTCTGGTAATCTCCTCTCGATGTTGCCCCGGGCTCCTCAACCGCTATGTTCTGTGCAGGTTGATCGTGTCAGCACGCAATGCGGTGAGACTGCTTTGCATGACAAAGCCGAACCGTCGAATCGAGGGCTCGATCATCATGTGCGCTTGCGGGTGATTGCGGCTCCAGGACCAGATCAACCTTGATCGATTTCTTTCTGCACAACGTTGTGCGTCAGACATGTATACGAAGCGCGTTAGTAGGCAAATATGCAAGATTTGTTGTAAGATGTGTAAACTGCGTACGTTTTAGTTTCAGTTGTTGCGCATTTCCAATTGCGCTATCGATATTGATTTTGGCTCGACTGTATCTAGCACACTATCATATGCTGCCGAGATTCTGTCAAGCCCTTTCAGGGACAATTCATGCAGAAACCTGCACCGTTCGCGATTCGGATTGGCAAGCTATTACGTGTGATGCGCAGGTGTTCTTCGCATTCCAGCAGTTTCAGTTCTATGGAGCGGATGAGTATCCCAGTGCGGCAGAGATGAGCAAGAAATATTGCGTGAACGATACGTCGCGCGCGCTGTTAGGTTGCGAGACTGTAATGGAACGAGTGGACGTGGGGGTTCTCCGCCACGTCCACTCTGCCGGCGTCACCTAGTTCTGATGAAAGAAGAGGGTCGCCGGGTGCGAGACGCTTGGTGTCTCGACTTGCTTCCCGTTGATATGCCGGGAAGGGTTGTTGCCGACGTTGTTGTTGACAATTCGCACGCCAATTGCGATCGGCGATAGCCCCACAGTGCCAATTGCCCATTGTTCGTCAACGATGATTTTCCAGATCTCCTGCATCGCTTCGTTGCGCTCGTCGAGCTCCATTCCAGCGGCAGAGAACCAGATATCCTGTGCGCGCTTCATACCCTCAGGCGGTTCGATACCGCTTTCTCCATCCGTCATGGCCCAGGTGGCATGTTGCGGACCTACTCCGGACCAGACGTGCGCGACCGGCAGCATCATGTTCGGCGAGATATCCATGTTCTCGGAGCCGTCGTTGAACCACATCGACAACTGGAGCTCGTTGGCCTGATTGCGCTCCCACCAGAGGCTATCCTCGAGCTCCTGGAAATCGATCTGAATACCGATGTTTTCAGCAAGCTGAAAGACGATCATCTCGCAGACGGCTGGCCAGTTCAGCCGGGCGCCGGAAGCCGAGAGGCGAATTCGCAATCGCTCGCCATTGTCGCGGCGGAGTCGGTATCCCTCGTCATCGCGTTCGGTCAGGCCCAGATCATCGAGTAGCTCATTCGCCTGATCGGGATCGAGCGTGGACCATCGGGTTCGCCACTCGTCTTCTCCCGGGTTTTGTGGACTTTCTGGAGATGGGATACAGGATCCGGGGGTGCCCAGCCCAAGCCAGAGCGCTTCATTGAGTTGATCTCGGTCAATGCCCAGTGAAAGTGCACGACGGAAGTCAGGTTCGTTGATGAGATCGACGATCTCATCGTCTCCTTCTTCTTCGCCACGCCAGGACATGTTGCACATCACCATGGCGTCTGCGCCCCACAGTGCTGGATCGAGGTGAATCGAGTAATCGCCACCTTCCTGGTTCTCCAGGAGTACCGGGAGTGCGCCGAGATCGATGTGTCGTTGCTGGAAGTCGATCTCACCCGCCATTGCTCGCAGCGTTATGACTTCAATATCTTCCGCGTTGCGCATGACGATGGAGTCGATGTACGGAAGCTGATTGCCTTCGGTGTCGACTGCCCAGAAGTACGGGTTGCGCTCCATGATCCAGTTCGGCTCGTTCATCGGGTTGACGGTCTTCCATGCAAAGATGACTGGACGATCAGGATTCAGGGCCCAGTTATTGAGGAATTCGAAGTAGGTCGTCCAGTTGTCGTACTCTGCGTCCTGCGCGATCTGATCGGCTTCATCAGCGCCGATGAATTCCGGGTGGAACTGTTCGAGATAGTGAGCCGGAGCGAAAATTGCGGGCAGCGGCCCGCCGATGGGCGATGAACTGGCCAGCATGGAGTCGAACATTGGATATGGCTCCGGGAAGACCCAGCGGACTATGTAGTCTCCATCGGTCTCCATGTACCCCTGTTCACCGTTGATGGCTGTGGACGGGTTCTTGACCGGAGTGAACTCTTCGTTTCCGTAAATGTGCTCGAACCAGAACATGAAGTCAGCCGACGTAAATGGCTCTCCGTCTGACCAGCGCATTCCTTCACGAAGATGAAACGTGAACTCGCGGCCATCATCTGACATTTCCCAGTCTCGAGCCAGGCACGGAGTCATTTCTGTGGCGGTGTAATCCCAGAACAGTACCCTGCCGCTGCTGGTTATGATCCGGTTGCCCTGTGGGGTGTCTCCGGGACCAAGCTTCGCGCGTCGCCAGGTGCCTCCATACTGACCAATCTCATGGACTGGACGAATCACCATCGGCTGGGAGCCAATGCGCTCCTCGACCGGCGGAAGTTCACCTGCCTCGACGAGTTCAGCCAGTTCCGGCGCCTCGCTGAATGAGTCCGGCATCTCATCGACGACCTCAGGCCCTTCGAGTTCTCCGATCAGGTGCAAGCCAATCTCGACGTCTTCTGGAGCCACATCCATCGGGTCGGAATCATCATCGGACGGTTCTTCGTCTTCTTCGTCTTCTTCGGTGTCATCGGCCTCGTCGAGATCTTCCTCGACGTCATCGTCGATTTCTTCTGCGGCGACTTCTTCGTCGTCGTCGCCGACTCCCTCGCAGGCGGCAAGTAGCGCCGAGACTGCCGGGGCTGCAAGCCCGAGCGCAGCGCCTCGCTTCAGTACATCACGACGGGTAAGTCTTGCGTTCGACTCTGAGGCGAGTAGCCGCACTGAACGAGGAACTTCATCGATTGTCATTCTCTGGTTCCTAACGCTGAATTCGATAAGTTGATCTCGCGGAGGTGTCCGGTCTTTCCTCAACTGCCCCGAGAATTGATCCCTGTCTCTCCAGATCCGAACACCTGGAACATCCTGATAGTCGGCGTTTCGATGGCCTGATGTACTCCTTTCCGCGCCGGTACTGGCCCGACTGCAGCGACATGCGTCGCCTGCACGGTGTGTCTGCGGACTCCGCCTGTGCGGCTTGCACTGCGATAGTCAGGTGCCGGAGAGTATGATGCGCAATATTGCGGGTAATTGATTACGCTACCGGATCGCCTCGTGCAAGGATTGATTTTTGGAAAACGGTATATATCTGATTATCGTTGGATCTGGGGCGCCTGTCAATACCCCTCAACCTGCCTGGAGACAATGACGTCGTGCCGGAAAAATCATTGACACGCCCACCACTTGCTGCTACTTTGATCGCGCAGAGTATCTGTGAAATGACAGCAGATTCGGCATTCTGGCGAGAGATTTGTCAGAGATAGCCCGCTTCCTGGACACGGGGAAGGTCCCTATCCAGGCTGGAAGCCGGATCCGGTGCCAGAGATAGATTTACGAGTGCCGAGTAGAGGATTTCTCTATTCGCGGTATTGGTGGGCAAGTAACCACATCTGGTTGGCGGCAGTAAATGCTGACCGGGAAAGGAACAGAAGTTCAATGGCACGAATGAACAAAGTAATCCAGCGGCTCGAGAGCGGCGAACTGGCGTTCGGTCCGTTTCTCCCGGCCGGTTCGATCCCCGATGCCGTGTGGGCATCGTCTTCGGGCTATGACGCTGTGGTGTTCGAGATGGAGCACAACTCCTTCAGCCTGCACGATCTCCGCCTGTCGATGCAGTTCATGCTGGATCGAAAACAGATCCTTGATTCCGGCTCCCCGGCACCTGCGGTCGCCCCGTTTGTGCGCATTCCGGTCAACGGGCGAGAGCGCAACCAATGGATCGTGAAGCAAGTGCTCGATATCGGCGTTATGGGGATCGTGTTCCCGATGATCAACACCCCTGAGGATGCGGTTGCCGCAGTTCAGGCATGCCGCTACCCGCATCCGGGTGACGCCAGCGATCCAGGTCCAGTGGGCCAGCGGGGTCATGCCCCGAATAACGCCGTGCGCTACTGGGGGCTCAGTCAGTCCGAGTATTTCGAGAAGGCCGACGTCTGGCCACTCGATCCGCAGGGCGAGATTCTGCCGTTGCTGCAGTGCGAGACGATCGAGTCAGTGAACAACCTCGAGTCGATCCTCGATGCAGTTCCCAATCCGGGGCTCATTCTGATCAGCGAGAGCGATCTCTCGGTGTCCCTGGGCCACAAGGGTGAGGACACTCCCGAGTTGCGTGAAGCGGTTCAGAAAGCGGCTGAGATCTGTCGGTCACGGGGCGTGCACTACGGCTCGCCGCAGGTGAACATGGACAACATCGAGCAGCGCATCGCTGACGGCTTTACTTACCTGATGCCGCCGTTGCCTCGTTCGGCTGATGTCTTGACGAAGGGCCGCGAGCTTCAGTCCAGCCGGAACTAAGTACCTCACTCGATTACCTGATGCGCCGGACCGTGAGCCGGCGCCTTTGCCCTTAGCCGGTTCACGCCAGAAGTGGAGATTGCATGCAGATTACTCGCATAGAAACGGTCGTTTCCAGCCGGTACCCCAATCTGTTCTGGTTGCAGTTGCACACTGACAGCGGACTGGTTGGCCTGGGCGAGACACAGACCGGCCCGGAGACGGTGGCGACCTATATCCACGAGACGGTTGCGCCGTACCTGCTCGGAAAGGATCCAAGGGCGATAGAAGCACACTACCGTGCCCTCAGTGCGAAGACGATCAACCGATCGATGGGGGCCGAGACACGCGGTATGTCGGCAGTCGATATCGCGCTGTGGGACATCTTCGCCCAGAGTGTCGATCTGCCGCTCTATATGGCGATGGGTGGCCCGGTACGGCCCGACATCCGGATCTACAACACCTGTGCCGGTTATGGCTACAACGTCTACCGCGGCAAGCACGTTGGCGTCAGCTTCGACGAGAGCTGGGGAGTTGGCGAGCATGAAGGACCCTATGAAGACCTGAAGAAGTGGTTGAACAACGATCAGGCTGGCCAGCTGGCGCAGGAGCTGCTCGATCAGAACATCACGGCAATGAAGATCTGGCCGTTCGATCAGTTTGCGGACGAGACTGACGGGCAACACATCACCCCATGGGAGATCGAAGAGGGGCTGAAGCCGTTCCGCCAGATTCGTGACGCGGTTGGCATGAACATGGAGATTGCGGTCGAGATGCACTCTCGCTGGAATCTGCAATCGGCCATCCGGATCGTCGAAGCGCTGGAAGAGATCCGGCCGATGTGGATCGAGGATCCGATCACGATGGACAATCCGGAAGCGCTGGCCGAACTGGCGCGGCACACCTCGGTTCCGGTCACCGCGTCCGAGACGCTGGCAACCCGGTTCTCGTTCCGACAATTGCTGGAGCACGGGGCCGCCAGAATCGTGATGCTCGATCCGGGATGGGTCGGTGGATTGTCGGAATCGCGCAAGATTGCCGCGATGGCCGAGGCGTATCATCGCCCGGTTGCCCCGCACGACTGCACCGGGCCGGTCGTTTACACCGCAGGAACGCATCTCTGTCTGGCGACCCCGAACGCGATGATTCAGGAAGGCGTGCGGGCCTACTACGAGGGCTGGTATCAGGATGTGACCACCAACCTGCCCATCGTTGCCGATGGTCGGGTGCGGCCACCAGAGGGGCCAGGCCTCGGAATGGCGCTGTCGCCGGAGTTCCTGCAGCGTGAGGATGTTGCTATCCGCACATCGACGGTGTAATGTGCCCAGGACTGGAAGTGAACAAGAAGTGTCAAATATTGAAGGGAGCCAGTGAGCAATGAAGCTCGTGGTCGCAAACGGATGGGACCCTGAAGGTCTCGAAGACGTCAAGAAGAGTTTTCCGAATATCGAGTGGGTGGATGGCAAGACTCCTGAAGCGATGAACGAGCATATCGTCGATGCAGAGGTCGTCTACGGCCACGTCAACAGTGAGCACATGAAGGTCGCCAAGAACCTGAAGTGGGTCCATTCGCACAGCGCTGGAGTCGACTGGGTGCTGCGTGTTCCCGAGCTGATCGAGAGCGACGTCGTGGTCACCAATACCACTGGTGGACACGCCGATACGATCTCCGAGCACACCATTGGCATGCTGATTTCGCTGACTCGCGGATTCCCGCATCTGGCCCGGGCGCAAGGCGAAAAGCGATGGGCCCAGCCGCTGGAATTCAAGCCGATCGGTCTCTCCGGCCGGACGATGGGAGTCATCGGGCTCGGCAACATCGGTAGCGCTATTGCTCGCGTTGCCAGTGCCATGCAGATGAAGGTCATCGCGGTCGATGCACGCAAGCTGGACAACCCCAACTACGTTGAGCGATGCGACGGACTGGACAAGATGCCACAGCTTCTACAGGAATCTGATGTGGTGGTGGTAACCGTTCCGTTCACTCCGCAGACGAAGGACATGATCAACGCAGCCGAGATCAACCAGATGAAGGATTCTTCCTATCTGATCGGCATCTCGCGTGGCGGCATTATCAACGAAGAGGCACTGGCAGCGGCGCTGAAGAGCGGCAAACTGGCTGGTGCAGCGGTAGACGTGACGGCGGTCGAGCCGTTGCCGTCGGATGATCCGCTCTGGGAGGCTCCCAACCTGATCATTACTCCGCACTGCTGCGGCACGTCCGAGCAGACGTTCCGTGAAGTCACCGAGTTCCTCCGCACGAACCTGAACAAGTACCTGGCAGGTGAGGAACTGGTCAATGCGATCGACAAGCGGGCAGGATTCTAGTCGTCTGCCCGGGCCGAACGTCGGACCAACAACACTGAACGAGTGACGGAGCAATCCCGCGGGATTGCTCCGTTCTTCTATGCCTTTAGATTGATCTGGTCTGGTCCGGCTTTCAGGATCCCAGCGTCTTGAGTCCCTCAGCGGCGCCGGACATCATAAATCCCATATCGCTTCCGGCCGTCAGGAACTGGAAGCCCTGATCGGCGCGCATGCGAGCTTCATCAGGTCCCCCGCAAGCCAGCCCGGCAGCTTTTCCGGTGTTCTTGCACGCCTGAACGACCTGCTCGAGCGCCTTTGCATGGCGATCGTCGTTCGGAGCGTTTCGTGGATCGATCCCCATCGAGAGAGCCATATCGGCGGGGCCGGCCCAGCAGCCGTCAACGCCTTCGACTGCCATGATCGCTTCGGCGTTCTCGACGGCCGTGATGCTCTCGATCTGGACCGCCACGAAGATCTGCTCGTCGATCCAGTCCGGATAGTCTTCTCCATACTGAACCGCTCCGCCCCAGCCCCATGAACGCTTCCCGATCGGTGGCAATCGGCACGCCTCAACGGCGCGTTTGGCGTCCTCCACGGTATCGACCATCGGGACCACGATGCCCATGGTGCCTTCGTCGAGCAGACGACCGATCAATGTGTAGTCGTTCCGGGCGACACGCGCCATCGGGATTGCCGATGAATTGCGCATGGCCATCAAGGCCATGTTCGTGGAATCCTGACCCCAGGTGCCGTGCTGGGTATCGAGCAGGATCCAGTCGATCCCGCAGTTGGCGATCGCTTCCGCTGCCACAGGCGAGCCGAGGCCGATCGCGTAGCCGAAGGATGGTTTTCCCTGCTTCATCCTGGTCTTGGCGTGATTCTCTCGCATGTACGTTCCTTATCTCGAAATGTGATGATCTAGTCGTCCGGATTGACTCCGAGTCGTTCTGCGACACCTTCCAGCGTGAAATCTGCGCCACGGTAGTAGCCGATCAGCGCTGCCTCTGCCTGGTGGATCTCCTGTGCTTTGCGGATGACATCTCTGGCGATCTCGTCTGGAATCAGCACAACGCCGTTTTCGTCAGCATGGATCAGGTTTCCCGGCTCGATTCGAACGCCGGATACTTCGACCGGCTCTCCCGCTGAGACGTAGCGATAGTTTCCATGAGATACGGTGACTCCCGGCGCGAAGAACTGGAATCCGAGGGCTCGCACTCCGGTCAGGTCACGGATTCCACCATTGGTAATCAGACCGATGGCACCAACGCGTTGCGCCAGTGAGGCCAGGCCATCGCCGAAGTGGCAGGAGTGGGAGTGTCGCGGGCTGGCGTCCTGAAAAACCAGAACCGCCGGCTTTGGCGAGGCGTCGATCGCTTTGATGACGTTCCAGAGGACACGCTTGTCCGGTTCGGGCCCTTCCGTCTGGCTATCGACCATTGCTGTGACGGCATAGCCGACGGTAACTCCCAATTCCGGGAACATGCACTTGATGTCCATGCCCATGAAGCCCTCGGTGTAGGGCCTTACGCCGAACGGTTCGATTGCGTTGGCGATCGTCGGGCTGTCGATTCGGCGAAGGGCTTCGAAGTCTTCACTCGTCAGTTCGACATGTTTTGTCATTGTCTCTGCCTTTGTGTGCGGTGAGAAGTGCATCGGCGGGCACAGCTCGTGTGCCCGCCGGCGAAGTCTCGATCAGGATTTCTTGCTGACTTCGTGATTTGCGGCTCGCTCGACGTACTTCAGCATGGCCGAATGATCGAGATCTCCATCACCATGTGCGACGAGGCTCTCGTACATTTCGGTGACGACTGCTGTAACCGGCAGAGGAACGTTGTTCTCCTTGCCGGTAGCCAGCGCGATTCCAAGATCCTTGCGGTGGAGATTGATCCGGAAGCCAGGGGCGAAGTTGTGCTCGATCATCGTCGGCCCTCGCATCTCGAGGACGCGGGTAGCGGCCAGGCCACCGTTCAGCACCTGGATGATCTTCTCGGGATCAACGCCAGCCTTTGAGCCGAGTACCAGCGCCTCGCTGACTGCCTCGTAGGCGACCGCAACGACGACCTGGTTGCAGCACTTGACGATCTGTCCGGCTCCAACCTCGCCACAATGGACGATCGTTGAGCCAACGACTTCGAACATCGGGTGAGCGCGCTGGAAGTCCTTCTCGGTTCCACCGACCATGATGCTGAGCGTTCCGGCGATTGCGCCTTTGTCGCCACCGCTGACCGGTGCATCGAGCGCGCTGGCTCCACGCTCCATCAGCGCCTTGTTGACGGCGATCGACGTTGCCGGTGCGATGGTGCTCATATCGACGAGCAGATCGCCGTTACCCATACCTTCCAGCAATCCGTTTTCACCAAAGACCACGGCTTCGACGTCCGGAGAATCCGGGAGCATCGTCACCACCATGCTGGTCTGCTGAGCGACTTCCAGTGGGCTGTTTGCTGCGGTTACAAGGTCTGACTCGCCAGCCAGTTCGTCGACTGCGCCTCGGCTGCGATTGTGAACCACGACTTCCCATCCGGCCGCCACGAGATTGCGCACCATTGGTTTGCCCATGATGCCGAGTCCGACGAATCCGATCTTCTCTGCCATATCGGTGTCTTCCCTTCGTGATACCAATGACTCACCGTTGAGTCATTACGATCGATTTGTTGCTATGCCTGCTCACGTTTGCTGATGGAGTGGTTCGCTGAATCCTCCACCAGTTTCAACAGGACCGAGTGATCCTTATCTCCCAGGTTCCTCGCTTCGACCTCCAGATACTTCTCTCGAAGAATGGATGCGACCGGTAGTGAAACGTTCAATGATTTGGCGGTATCGAGCGCGATGCCCAGGTCCTTCAAGTGCAACGATGCCCTGCCACCCGGCTCGAAATCACCTTT
>REEK01000181.1 GCA_007695115.1 Sphaerobacteraceae bacterium | reverse complement strand
CCGTCTGGTGAAAGTTGAGGATCGCTGACGAACTGAATGTTTGCGATATCGGATGCCGTTATCCGTCGACTCATCGATTGGCTCCTGCTCTACTTGCTGTTGGCGTGAGTTTCCGCCCAGTTTGTCCAGATCGTTGCCGCGTACTTGATCCCGTCCAGGAAGTGCTGAATGGTCATGAACTCGTTCGCTGCGTGCCCGCGCCAGTCTGGCGGGCCAACGGCGGTCCCTGCGCCGGGTATGCCGAGTTTTCCAGCGAGCCAGACTGCCTGACGGCCGGAGGCATCGCCGGTTGGCCGCACAGTGGGATCTTTCTGATAGACCGTCTTCGCCGCATCGACAACGACCTGGACGAACGGATCATCGGGGTTCGTGCGTGATGGTTCGATTCCACCGCCTTCGTGATCGATCTCGATGTCTTCGAAGCCATGACGATCGAGGTGTGCGCGGAGTTTCACCAGAATGTCTGACGGGTCCTGATCAGACACTAGCCGGAAGTCGAGATTTACGGCAGCCGTTGCTGGCAGGAGCGTCTTGCGGCCCTCGCCAACATATCCGGACGTGAACCCGGCGATGTTGCAGGTCGGTGTGAAGAGGAGTTGCTGCAGCGCATCGGTTCCGGAGACTCCCCCCACGAATTCATCGGTGCCAAGCGATCGCTTCTGCTCTTCATCGTCCCAACCGGCCTGTTCCAGTAGCTCTCGCTCACGTGGCGTTGGGGCTCGGACGTCATCATAGAAACCATCGATCAGGATGTTCGAGTCCCTGTCCTTCATCGAACTCAATGCCCAGACGAGTTTCCATGCGGGATTGGGTACCAGCCGGGCACGCGCTGAGTGGAGGTCGTTCTGGCCGCCTCTGGCTTTGAGTTGAACGAAAATCAGCCCGCTGGTGCCGAGGTTGATGCGCGGAACGTTGCCGGCATCGAACCCACCGTCGAACGAGAGCGCGGCATCGGCCTGAAGCAGGTCCCGATTTGCGTCGACGAATGCGGGCAGGCTGGGGCTGCCGCTCTCTTCTTCCCCGTCGAAAATGAACTTGATATTGATCGGCATCCCACCGGTCGCCTTTAGCGCCTGGACTGCCTTGATGTGCGCCATCAGGTTGCCTTTGGCGTCTGTGGTGCCGCGTCCAATGATGCAATCGCCGACGATGCGGGCTTCCCACGGAGGGGATTCCCAGTCTTCCTCCGGTTCGGCGGGCTGGACATCGTAATGGGTATAGATCAGTAGCGTCGGGGCATCGTCGCGATCGGCCGCAATATGGCCGAAAACGACCGGCAAGCCATCGGTCGGCATGACCTCGGCGGCGATTCCGACGTCTTCCATCATCGAGGCCAGTAGTCCGGCACAGACCTCAACGCCTTCTCCGCTGGAGCTGATCGATTTCTGCTGAACGAAGCGCTGGAGATCAGCGATCATCTGCGAGCTATTGTCGTCAACGAATTGCCAGGTTCTCTCGATTGAGTTCACCGGTGCCTCCTGTCAGAGCGATTCAGGTTCGTGAAGTCCAGGATGCTCTGATTACGGTACCGGATGTTGGAGGATCTGTCGCGGGGTGACGCGTTGAAATTGTGTCCAGGAATGACGAAGGACCCGGTGGAAACCGGGCCCCGTACCATGTTCTCTGAGGAACTTCAGCGCGTGGATGCTACCAGATGCCGAGTTCGTCCTTGGCGTCCTCGGTCATCATGTCCGGGCTCCACGGCGGGCTCCAGACGAGATTGACACCGACTTCACCGAGATTCGGCAGGCCGTCGAGCGCACTGTTGACTTCCTGCATAATGACCGGCCCGAGCGGGCAAGCCATCGAGGTCAGGGTCATCGTCACGGTAACATCGTTCTTGCCGGAGTTGTCTTCGACGTCCACGTCGTAGACCAGGCCAAGATCAACGATGTTGATCCCGATCTCGGGATCGTAGACGGTCTTCAGGTTCTCGCGAACCTCATCCTTCGTAAACTCAGCCATTCGGCCTCCTTCGTCATATTCCGGTGTTATGAACAGTTCAACACCAGATCTTGCGCCAGCTTGATGCCATCGACGCGGGCGAACTACTCAGTTTCGGGCCAGTCGGTAATCCCGTAGGCCCCTGCCTTCAGAACCTTCAGTCCCAGCAACGCACACTTGACGCGCGCCGGACTGATTGGAATCGCCAGTTCATCAAGGATGTCCTGGGCACTCAGCTCACGAACCGCGTCGAGGTCTTCGCCATCGACCAGCTCAGTCAGAATCGATGCGGATGCCTGACTGATGGCACACCCACGACCACTGAACTTGATCTCGGCGATCTTACCGTCGGCGATTCTGAGATCGATCCGGATCCGGTCGCCGCAGAGCGGGTTGGTGTCTTCGTAGGTGATATCCGGCGCATCGATCGTCCCGAAATTGCTCGGGTTCTGATAGTGCTCGAGGATATTCTCCCTGTAGAGATCAGCCATCAGGAAGCTCTCCGCCCGAAAATGCTATTCACTGTCTCGACTGCGCTGACCAGCTGGTCGACATCTTCCTCGGTATTATAGATATAGAAACTCGCGCGGGCTGTTGCCGTCACGTCGAGTCTCCGCATCAGCGGCTGGGCGCAGTGGTGGCCTGCCCGTACTGCGACACCTTCACCATCGAGAATGCTGGCGATGTCGTGTGGATGGGCGCCATCGATCAGGAAGCTCACCACTCCAGCCCGATCTTCACCGTCAGGACCGAAGAGCGTCATGCCGGGGATCTCCCGGAGTTGGCCGAGCGCATAGTTCGTAAGCGTGATCTCATGCTCACGAATGCCCGCAAATCCGATTTCCGACAGGTAGTCGGCGGCAACGGCGATGCCGACTGCATCGGCCACCGATGGCGTCCCTGCCTCGAACTTCTCCGGAAGGTCAGCCCAGGTGGTGTGATCGAGATGGACCTCCCGAATCATGCTGCCACCGGTCTGATAGGGCGGCATCGCTTCCAGCAGATCTCGCCGGCCGTAGAGCACTCCGATCCCCATCGGTCCAACCATCTTGTGGCCGGAAAAGGCGAGGAAATCAACATTCAGATTCTGAACGTCAACCTGCATGTGCGGAACGCTCTGGGCAGCATCGGCTACCACGATCGCTCCAGCCTGGTGGGCCAGGCTGGTAATCTCCTTTAGTGGCGTGATCGTCCCGAGCGTGTTCGACACCTGCGTCACTGCCACGACCTTGACGGATCCAGTGCCGAGAATTTCCCGGAACTGATCCATGCGGAGTCGACCGGCATCATCGATATCGACGTACTCGATCTTCGCTCCGACCTGCTGGGCGATGACCTGCCAGGGAACGATGTTGCTGTGATGCTCAAGCATCGTCAGCACAATCGTGTCTCCGGCCTTCAGGTTTTCTCGCCCCCAGCTGTTAGCAACCAGGTTAATTGCCTCCGTGGTGTTTCGCACGAAGATGCACTGGCGCTTGTCTGGAGCATTGATCAGACGCGCGATTGTGCCACGCGCCTGATCGTAGAGCTCAGTGGACCGTTCGCTCAGCTCATAGACGCCCCGGTGAACGTTTGCGTTCGACTCGCTATAGAACGAGTTGATCGCGTCGATCACCTGCTGTGGCTTCTGCGTGCTGGCAGCGCTGTCGAGATACGCCAGCCGCTTCCCCCGGGCGGTGCGGCCCAGAATGGGGAAGTCGGCGCGCACACGTTCAGAATCGAAGGTGTGCTGGCTCTGGGTCTGGTGGGTCATAGCCCGATCTTTCGCGCAATCGCCTGTCGAACGAATTCCTGTACCTCGTCGACCGGCACTCGCTCGATGACCTCATCGAAGAAGCCGTCGACGATCAGCTTGACCGCCTCGGTCCGGTTGATGCCCCGGCTCATCAGGTAGAAGATGTACTCTTCCTCGACCTGACTGACGGTAGCGCCGTGTGTACAGCGCACATCGTTGGCGCCGATCTCCAGGTTCGGGATCGTGTCCGCCCGGGCGTTCCGGCTCAGGACGAGGTTCCGGTTGGACTGGTAGGCGTCGGTCCGCTGTGCGTGCGGATGAACCTTGATCAATCCAGAGTAGACCGTGCGGGATCGATCCTTCAACGCACCCTTGATCAGCAGGTCGCTCGTCGCGTATGGCGAGACGTGCTCCTGCCGGGTGAGGTGATCGATGTGCTGGGTTTCGTCGGCGAAGTAGATGCCGAGCATCTCTGCCAGTGAACCGGCACCGTTCAACATACCGGAGATGTTGCTCCGGCTGAACTTCGCGCCGAGGGCGACGTTCAGGAAGTTCAACTGTGCGTCCTGTCCACAGTTGCCCTTCTGCGTGTTGAAGCTCCACATGTTGCGGCCCCAGTCCTGTAGCTGGATGTACCGCACCTGGGATGCTTCTTCCGCATGAACCTCGACCACGTTGCAGGAGAGTGAAAGATCTTCACCTTCCGCCGAGTTCCAGTGGTCTACCAGCACCACCGAGGCCTCTTCTTCAGCCACGATCAACGTGCGCGAGAAGACCGATGCTCCCGGCGTCTGGTTTCGGAGGATGCTCCGGAAGGGAACTTCGATATGCACGCCCTCGGGGACATACAGGAAGGTTCCACCACTCCAGAAGGCGGCGTTCAAAGCCGCGAACTTGTTGTCATCCACCGGAACGGCTCCGAAGAGATACTTCTTCACGAGATCCGGGTGCTCCTGGAGGGCCGTTGGCAGATCACTGAAGATCACGCCCTGCGATTTGACGCTCTCCTCAACGGTCGTGAAGACGACGGATGAGTCGACTTGCACGTTCATCCCGGAGATCTCGACGTCAGTTGGAATCAGAGACTGAATGTCAGATGACAATTCGCTCTGCGAGGTGACTTTGTTCTTGAGTTCTGTGAATGGCTGGACTTTATCGATCGGCACTCGCCGAATGTCAGTCCGGCGCCATTCCTCATCTGTTCGCTTCGGCATCGGGATACTTTCATAGGTATCCCAGGCCGAGAGCCTGAGCTCGCGAACCCAATCGGGTTCACCACGTCGTAGCGACAGTTCTTCGGCTGCGCGACGCGAAAACCCTTTCGTTGCTTCCTGAACCGATGCTTCCATGCTACTCCCTCACGCATGGAGGCCGACGGCGGACATTGTTCATGCCCGACGTCCTGCCTCCAGTTGCTGCTCGTTCTATTATCAGATCAAGTCGAAGATACTGGACTGGGTCGGGTTATCCGACCGAGCCCTCCATCTCGAGCTGGATCAGGCGGTTCAATTCGACCGCGTACTCGAGCGGCAGCTCCTTCGCGACCGGTTCAATGAAGCCGCTTACGATCATGCTCATCGCGTCAGCTTCGGAGATGCCGCGACTCTGCAGGTAGAAGAGCTGCTCTTCAGCCACCTTGGAGACGGTTGCCTCGTGGCCGATCGAGACCTGCTCTTCTTCGATCTCCATGTACGGGTAGGTGTCCGTCCGGCTCTCTTCGTCGAGCAGGAGGGCGTCACAGACAACGTTCGCCTTGACGTTGTGGGCGCCCTTGTGAACCTTGACCAGTCCACGGTAGGTCGAACGACCGGTCCCCTTGGAAATCGACTTGGAGATGATCTGTGACGATGTATTCGGGGCCACGTGGACCATCTTGGCTCCGGCGTCCTGGTGCATGTCATCTGTCGCGAACGCAACCGACAGCACTTCACCACGGGCACCTGGCTCCATCATCCAGACGGCCGGGTACTTCATGGTGAGCTTGGAACCGAGGTTGCCATCGACCCACTCCATGGTGGCGTTCTTGTACGCCGCGGCGCGCTTGGTCACCAGGTTGTAGGTGTTCTTTGACCAGTTCTGGATCGTCGTGTAGCGGCAGCGGCCGCCTTCTTTCACGATGATCTCAACCACTGCACTATGCAGCGAGTTGGTGGTGTAGGTAGGTGCGGTACAACCCTCGACATAGTGAAC
The DNA here is from genome assembly GCA_007695115.1 of Sphaerobacteraceae bacterium. GTDB lineage: Bacteria > Chloroflexota > Chloroflexia > Thermomicrobiales > Thermomicrobiaceae > SLMJ01. The sequence goes on along the minus strand of REEK01000181.1, from coordinate 7,499 downwards.
GTAGCCGCCATCTTCGACGATGATCAACGTCCGCTCGAACTGGCCCATGTTCTCAGCGTTGATCCGGAAGTACGCCTGCAGCGGGATCTCCACTTTGACGCCCTTCGGAACGTAGACGAAGGAACCACCGGACCAGACGGCCGAGTTCAGTGCCGCAAACTTGTTGTCGTTCGGCGGGATGATCGTTCCCATGTACTTCTTGACGATCTCCGGATGCTCCTTGAGTGCAGCATCCATGTCCAGGAAGATAACTCCCTGATCCTGGAGATCCTGTCGCAGCGAGTGGTAGACCACTTCTGATTCATACTGGGCGCCGACACCGGCGAGGAACTTTCGTTCCGCTTCCGGGATGCCGAGCTTCTCGAACGTGTTCTTGATGTACTCAGGAACATCGTCCCAGCTCTTGCCGGCGGATTCGCTGGCGCGCACATAGTAGAAGATGTCGTTGTAATCGAGATCGCTGAGATCTCCACCCCAGTTTGGCGTTTCACGCTTCTCGAAGTATTCGAGCGACTTCAGCCGGAAGTCCTTCATCCACTCCGGCTCGCCCTTCATATCCGAGATCTGGGTGACCATCTCTGGATCCAGGCCCTTACGGGACTTGAAATGATAGTCCTCCGGGTCCGAGAATCCGTACTTGTACTGTCCGAGATCGATATCTGGCTTGCTGACCATGACGGCCTCACTTTCAGGCTAATGTCTGCAACAATGCGTTTCGCATCGAAACGGTTAGCTGGCGGCGCCAGCCACTTCCTTCAGCCAGTCGTACCCCTTGGCTTCGAGTTCTTCTGCGAGCTCTGGTCCACCGGATCGTACGATGCGTCCGCCCATGAGCACATGCACGAACTGCGGCTTGATGTGGTTGAGCAGGCGCTGGTAGTGAGTGATCAACAGCATCGACATGTTGTTGTCGTAGAGCTTGTTGACACCCTCAGAGACGGTGTGCAGAGCGTCAATGTCGAGACCTGAGTCGGTCTCGTCCATGATCGCGAACTCCGGCTCCAGCATCGCCATCTGCAGAATCTCGGCACGCTTCTTCTCACCACCGGAGAAGCCTTCGTTGAGATAGCGGGTGGCGAACGACTCGTCGATGTTCAGCATCTTCATCTTCTCGCGAAGCATGCGGCGGAACTCTCGCGGAGCAATCCGCTTCTTGCCGCCTTCGCCATCGTCTTCACCGCGGACAGAGTTCACTGCCAGGCGAAGGAAGTTGGCCATACTGACACCGGGGATCGTTGTCGGATACTGGAACGCCAGGAACATGCCGAGCTGGGCACGTTCTTCAGCACCCAGTTCGAGGACGTTCTCACCCTTGAAGAGAACCCGACCCTCGAAGACTTCGTAGTTCGGATGGCCAGCAACGATATACGCCAGAGTGCTCTTGCCTGAGCCGTTCGGGCCCATCAGCGCATGGATCTCACCCCGGTTGATTGTGAGATTGACTCCTTTGAGAATCTCCTCACCCTCGATGCCAGCGTGCAAGTTTTCTACCTGAAATAGTGGTGTCTCGCTCATCTGTTACCCTTCGACCTTCATGAATTCGACTCGCCGATGCTACGTTCCGTAGCTTTCTAAACCATCAGGTTTATAAATACACGATCACAGTGATGCATGCAACCCTCCCAACGGGAAGCAAACAGCTACTGTTTATCGTGGCGGTTCGTGACTTTTTGCTTCGCCTGGCAGTCGGGACAGATGCCCTGAAAGACAGTCTGGTGACCATCGATCACGAAACCGGTCTGTTCCTCGGCGACCTGGCGAGCGATAATGGCACTAGGAACGTCCACATCGTGCAGGCTTCCACATTCATGACAATGAACGTGATCATGCCGGTCGATCCGTCCGTCGAATCGGCTTGCCTGGTCTCCAAACGGGAATTCCTGGATGAGACCGCGTTCGGCAAACAGATGCAACGTCCGGTAGACGGTGCCGTAGGCCATACTCGGATTTCGTTTCCGGACACGCTCATAGATCTCGCCTGCGGTCATGTGACGGCCTGAGCCTTTGACCTCATCGAGAATCACTGATCTTTGGGGCGTCATCCGGAAGCCTCTATCGGCTGACACTAAGACTTACTCCTAGTTGAGAATCATTCTTTACAAGCCAACCACCGATACTCTACTATAGGGGTCGGAATTCGTCAACGCGCTCTCGCGTTGAACTGGATACTGGTACGTGACGTGCAGTCCTGGAGACCGTAGGCGGCGATTTCATCAATGCAACTCCGGAGATCTGCCGACGACGATTTAGTGTGAAGGGGCGAAGCCTGTGGCAAGCAACATTGAAGAACGTGGCTACGCGAATCCCGATGTGCTGGTAAGCACCGACTGGGTGGAACAGCACAAAGGTGACTCATCGATCCGCATTATGGAGTCGGATGAAGACGTACTGCTCTATGAACTGGGACATATCCCGAACTCGGTCAAAGTGGACTGGCACGAGGATCTGCAGGATCCGCTGGTCCGTGACTTCATCGGTCCAGAGGGGTTTGCTGCGTTGATGAGCAGGTTCGGGGTAACCCCGGATACGACGCTCGTACTCTACGGAGATAAGAACAACTGGTGGGCAGCCTATGCCTACTGGTTCTTCAAGTACATGGGCCACGACAACCTCAAGATCATGGATGGCGGCCGGGTGAAGTGGGAGGCCGAGAAGCGTGAGTTGACACGCGAGGTTCCTTCCTTCGAACCGTCCAGCTACCCGGTTCCGACCCCACGACATGAACTGCGTGCCTTCCGTGACGACGTTCTGGAACACATCGGCTACAAGGGCCGCAAGAAAGTCGGCGACGGCAAGCCGCTGGTGGATGTTCGCTCGCCGGGCGAATACAGCGGTGAGATGACCCACATGCCCGACTACCCGCAGGAAGGTGCGCTGCGCGGTGGACACATCGCCGGGGCGAAAAACATCCCGTGGGGTAAGGCAGTCAACGAGGATGGCACGTTCAAGGATGCTGATGAACTGAAGGAACTCTACGGCTCTCAGGGCATCACGCCGGATGAAGACATTGTCGTCTACTGCCGGATCGGCGAGCGCTCGAGCCATTCCTGGTTCGTATTGCGCGAACTGCTCGGCTATCCCAGCGTGACCAACTACGACGGCTCCTGGACCGAATGGGGCAACGTCGTCGGAGTGCCGATCGAACGATCGTAATTTCGATTCTGGCTGGCTGGATTTCGTCAATCCGGCCAGTCGGACCGTTCAGGAGTAACAGACCCATCATGGACCGACAGGAACAAATCGAGATTCTTCTCGATCACTATGAAAACCCACGACACCGGCATGCACTCGATCCAAACGACGTTGCCATGCCGGGTGGCAACCCGGGCTGTGGGGACGTCATCACTATCTATCTGACCGTGGATGAATCGGGACAGAAGATCACAGACGTCTCATTCGAGGGAGAGGGATGCACGATTAGCCAGGCGGGCGCTTCGATCCTGCTGGAGATGATCCACGACGAGGGGTGGTCGGTCGATGACGTGGTCGGCCTTGACTACAACGTCATGATGGACATTCTCGGGACTGACGTGGTGAAGACCCGCCCCAAGTGCGCCACGCTTGCGCTCGGCACACTCAAGGCAGCTATCAAGAAGTTCCAGCGAGACCGGATGAAGCAAGAGGCTGGACTGCTGGATGACCTTGAGGAGGTCAATCAGGAGTACGGGATCGTCACTGGCGAACAGGCAACGAAGCCCGAGTAGCTGGCTTCAAATGCTCGTTCAGCCTGACTGATCAGGTTTTCGCTGCGTCCGAAGGTGGTCGACGTACTCACCCATGGTCTGGCTGAGGTTTTCGCCGAAGCCGTTCAGTGTGAGCATGGTGACTTTTCCCTTGCCGACATTCTCCTGCGCCTTGATGTCGCCATTGACTCTCGGGATGACGCCTTCGCGACCGCCCATGATATAGATCTGATTCGGTCTGGCGGATGCCCCCGCCCGATAACCTCGCTCTTTGAAAAACTCGACCGCATCGGCCAGTGTTTCGCTGGCCGAGCGCCGCGAGACCGCCTTTCGCTGAAAGGCGGTTCGCTCCATTTCGGCCGTCATCTGCTGGCGGCGTTCGGCAGGGCTCGGCGGTTGTTGTTGATCACTCATGCGTCAGCCGTTCCCAGTCTAGAATTCATAAGTTGATCCCGGCGCCACGATCTCGCAGGTTGCGCCTGTTTCAGCATCGACTGCTTTCTTGAACGCGTTGACGTCCTGCTGGATCGGCGGGAACGTGTTGTAGTGGCACGGGATAACGGTCTTCGGCTCCACGAATTTCACTGCTCGCAGCGCATCGTCTGGCCCCATCGTGAAGTGATCGCCGACCGGCAACAGGGCGATGTCGATCCCGGCTTCGCCGATCAACTTCATATCGCTGAAGAGACAGGTGTCGCCGGCGGCGTAGATCGTCTTGCCGCCAAATTCGATGATGAATCCGGCCGGAACTCCCGGGGCAACGACGCCCTCAGATGTCGTGTAGGTTGATGTGTGCCAGGCGGGGACGAATTTCGCCGAGCCACCATCAAACTGAACCGTGCCGCCGAAATTGGCTCCGATGACTTCGACACCCTGTTCACCGAGATAGTTGGCCAGCTCGACAGTGGCGATCACGGTCGCGCCGGATTTTTTTGCGATATCGACGGTATCGCCGACATGATCGTTATGGGCGTGTGTCAGCAGGATCGTCTGCGGGTTGAAATCGCTGGCGCTGTGCTTCGCCGTTGGATTGCCGGAGATGAACGGGTCCAGCAATACCTGCTTGCCGTTTGCTTCCAGGGCGAAGGCCGAATGACCGATGTATGTCAGCGTAGCCATTGTCTCTTCTCCTCTTCCCGATTTGCGTCAGCAGTGTCGGCAACATCCATATGCTTGATTCTACTCCTCGCAAGTCAGTTTCCAGTGACTGGCGATCCCGGCCGGATGGCGGGACGCGCCGCCAGCCACTGTGACACTGTGCTCGACTCAAGCTTCCCAGGCGATTCGACCACCGGATATCGTCATGAGATTGTTGATCGTATGGAGCGATTCCGGGTGGGTCGTATAGGGATCCTGATCGACGACGATGATGTCGGCGAGCATTCCCTCCCGAATGATCCCTTTATTGTGCTCCTCGAACGAGGCATATGCCCCGTTTATCGTGAACATCCGAAGCGCGTCGTCGATCGAAACACGCTGATCGGGAGCCATCTCCTGGTCGTCCCTGGTGAGACGAGTCACTGCAGCTCGAATGTTGTACCAGGGCTCTGCCGGGGTCACGGGTGCGTCCGAACTGCCAACCGGCTTGAAGCCCATATCGAGCCAGGTGCGCATCGGATAGGAAAGCGCCAGCCAGTCCTCTGAGAAATTCTCCAGGTAGGAATCGCCGAGGTAGTAGATGAATGATGGCTGGGGAACCGGGATGAGCTCGAGCTGCTTCATGCGCTGAAGCAGGTCTTGGCGCATCATGCCGCAGTGTTCGATTCTCCACCGATGATCCTGCTGCGGATGAGCTGTCAGGGCACGTTCGAACGCGGTGATGATCATATCGATCGCCTGATCACCGATTGCGTGTGCGCACCCCTGAAAACCTGCCGCCGCCGCTCGCGTAAACGATTCGTCCAGATACTCCTGCGAGTAGACCTGAATACCGAAGTTGTCCGGCTCATCGGGGTAGGGGACCGTCATCGCGGCAGTTCTTCCGCCGCCGCTTCCGTCCTGAAGCAGCTTCGCCGGTCCGATCTTGAGCCAATCGTCGCCCATTCCCGTGCGAACGCCGAGTTCCTCCATGGCGTTCAGCGTGTTGTCGATGATCATCATCAGGTAGGTGCGAACCGGGAGCTCTCCGGCGACGTTCAGCTCCTGATAGGCGCGCATCTCCTGAGAGGAACGAATGGCAGCCTCTCCGACACTGGTGATACCCATCTCGAGGAACTTGTTACCCGCGCGTATCAGCGCGTTCTTCGTGTCCTCCAGTGTGGTCTTCGGGATATGCGCCCGGACCAGATTCTGGGCCGTTTCCTGCAGTAGTCCAGTCGGTTCGCCGGCTTTGTCCCGGACGACTCGACCACCCTCCGGGTCACTTGTGGAGGAATCGATTCCGGCGAGCCGAAGGGCGGCACTGTTGACCACTGACATGTGGCCGCAGGTGCGGGTCAGCATCGCCGGGATGTCTCCCGTCACTTCATCGAGATCGGCCCGAGTCGGGTGACGGTGAACATCGAGTCGGGTGTCGTCGTAGCCGCGAGCTCGAATCCACTCCCCTGCTTTGACGGTCTTCGTGGCCTCTGCGAACTTCTGTTTCAGGCCTTCGAGCGTCGGGGTGGCGGCCGGCGATGCGTCGATCCAGCCGAGCGCAAAGCCATAGTTCAACGGATGACAGTGGTTGTCGTTCAGTCCAGGAAGTACGGTCTTGCCATCGAGATCGACGACGCGAGTCTCCGGTCCGGCAAACTGTCGAACGGTCTCATCGTCTCCGATCGCAAGAATCCGATCGCCGAACATCGCGATCCCAGTTGCCGATGGTCGGCGCTGATCAAGCGTGTGAACGTGTCCATTGGTCAGTATCAGGGTTGCGCCCATGTGTCCCAGCTTTCATTGTGAAATCAGGCCAAGAATATGTTCGCGTGCGATTGCTGATCGATGGAACCCTCCGCTGGCTTCGCGCGCGATCGTATCGTGGATACCGACGTAGCGTCATGCCGGTTTTGCCGGCGGGTCTAGGCTCTCTGGTAAACGATTTCACCGTTCATCGCGGTGAGATCGACATTTACGGTGCCCATCTCTGCCGGTTCAACTCCTCGCAAATCGGTTTCCAGCACGACTACATCGCCAACCTTGCCTGGTTCGAGCGTTCCCTTGATCGATTCTTCGAACGATGCATAGGCACCAGCCCAGGTGTAGGCGTGGATGGCCTCTTCCAGCGTGATCTGCTCCTCGGCGTAGAGCTCGTCGCCTTCCTCGGAGAGACGCGTCATCATCGTCTTGATGCCGATCATCGCGCTGGTGGAGACGACTGGAGCATCGGTGCTCGCCGCGGCGACGATCCCCCGGTTGAGGAACTCGCGCATGGCATAGGCATAGCGAATTCGATCCATGCCCAGATTGGCGACATACGCTTTCTGGAATGAATGCAGGAAGGTCGTCCCCGGGATCGGGATCGCGTTGATCGCCTGGATTCGATCGAGCAGGTCCGGACGCAGAATGCTGGAGTGCTCGATACGATGACGGTGGTCAGCTCGGGGAGCCTGCTCCAGCGCCTCATCGAATGCGTCAAGCAGGAGATCGATCGCGGCATCGCCGATCGCGTGGGCACAGCACTGGAATCCGGCCAGGTGAGCATCGATCAGCTTATGCTTCATCAACTGCGGGTCCTGCATCCAGAGGCCGAGATTGTCGTCCTCATCCTCATACGGTTGCGACATTCGGGCCGTGCGGCCACCGATGCTGCCGTCCAGGAAGATCTTGGCCGGTCCGATTCGCCATTTCGACCAATCAGACAGACCATCTGACCCATGGGGACACTCAAATCCACAT
>REEK01000001.1 GCA_007695115.1 Sphaerobacteraceae bacterium | reverse complement strand
AACGCGCCGTGTCGTGATGCTCCGCCGATGATCAACAGGCGAGCATCGTCGCCGGAGCCGATCACTGCATCGCCAGCACCGTGCATGTCCTCGGGTGGGCGAACCAGCGGCTGCCAGCCTGCATCGGTATCATCGACATCTAGCATCCACGAGTCACGGACGATTCCGCCCCCGATCACGGAGTCATCTTCACCAGCAACCACCACCAGCGTCCGATCAACGAGGCCCACCGCGGCGGCACTGGTCGGCTCCGGCAATGCCGGGCCATCCCTCCAGGTATCATCGGCCGGATCGTAGATATCCACACGAGCCTTGATCTCATCATCACGGCCTCCGATCACCCAGACCTCGTCATCGACGACCACCGCTCCCAGGTGATCCCGTGGCGCCGGAATCGGTGCGCCGAGCTGCCAGCCATCCCCCGGTGTATAGATCATCGTGTCTGCGCCACCGTAGCCACCGACGAGGATTAACTGACCGTCGACATTCACCATTCGATGGCCCCAGCGGGCATCGGGCAATGAATCGAGTTGCGTCCAATCGTCGCTATCCGGTGCCAGCGCCCAGACATCATCGGTTGGATCCCAGTCGATTCCCGAGCCAGCGCCACCGGTGACGACAATCGTGCCGTCATCCAGCGCAGCCGTAGCCAGATGATGTCGACTCGACGGCAGATCCGGCAGTTCGATCCAGCGATCTTCATCGACGACGTACGCTTCGGCCCGCGTTGAGGTGCTGAATGGAGCGGAGAACCCACCGACGGCAACGACCACCTCACACGGCGGAGCCTCGCAGCCTGACTCCCGCATCGCGACGGTGGCACTGAGTTCGCCTCTGGCGGCCGGCATTTCCGCGGCATCGGTCCAGCCGGGTTGATCGCCACGATCGGGTGGTGTCGTCATGACGACCGCCAGGAAGAGCAGAAGTCCGACGAGCAACAGAGCCCGACCGGCGTAGACCCACCAGCGGTTGTAGCGCCGAGATCGAGGGGGTTGCGTTCCATCGTGATCTACCGTCGTTTCTTCGCTCATCGTGACCTCCGGTAACCTTCATCGAATGAGCTGGCCGTGTCTGCGCCGATCCAGCCATTATTCCAACCGCAATATGTTTGCGAAGAGGCAATCCATCCAGTTGCGGAATAGCCCGGACAGCGCCCGATCACGGTTTTTGATAAGGTGCCTGCCAGCATAGCAAGTTCGCGGGATCGACCGCAGGAGGGCATGGGCTGGTGAACATTCGACTCTGGAACTGGATCGCTGCGTTCGTTCTGACCATCATCCTGATGGTACTGGCAATACCCCGCAGCGTGTTGTTCTCGGGCACCGAATGGCGCCTCGCGCTCGAAGGCCATCCCTGGCTGTCCTACATCGAGTTGCCGTTCTACCTGCTCGGAATCCTCGTGGCCATGGGCGTGGCTGGCCTGGCCGGCGCATTGATCCTGCGTGCGCTGGCGAACACGCCGATCATGCTCCGGGCCGTGCGGTTCATCCTCAGTGGAGCATCGATATTCGGGCTCTCCCCGTTGCAACCGGTGTTTGCCAACATCATCGTGATCCTGATGCTGCCGACGCTGGCGGAATCCGGGCTGGGCATCGGATCCCTGCGCTGGGTCTTTACCATCTCGCTGGTGAGTCTGTTCGGGATCGCGCTCGGCGCTGAACTGGCGTTGAAGGTCGTCGACGCGCGCACATCCGGCGCCCGTGGCTGGATAGCATCGATCGCGCAGGTTATCGGTGCCCAGGCTCCAGCGCTGACTGGGCGGATCGCGGTGATTATCATGGCTGGACCGCTCATGATGACGGCGATCGCAAGCCTTTCCCAGTCACCAAGTCAGATCGCCCCGGATGCTGGCCGCTTCGCCTTCCCGATCGAGGGAATTATCGTCGCGGTCATCGCGGCCTTACTCGGACTGGCCCTCTGGCTATTCGGTCGGCGCATCGGCGGACGACCAGACGAACCCGTGATGACGTATTCCGCGCCAACCCGAACCCGGCAGATCGTCAGCTGGAGTATCGTCGCGATTGCCCTCCTGTTGCCGCTGCTACTACTCGTCGTTGCCGATGATCCACTGATGCAGCGGCTGGATAACGTGCAGGAATCGCCGTCGGGCGCCCACTGGTTCGGCACCGATGAGATGGGGCGGGACGTCTTCGACCGGCTGGTCTTCGCCTGGCGAGATACGGTCTACGCCGGTCTCTCGATCGGGGTCGTCCTCTTCGGGCTGGCGATGGGTTGGAGGCTTATTGTGCCATTCAACCGCTCCCTGCTGGCACTGGAGCCGATTCTGGAGCGTATGCCTCCCGCGGTGATCTTCTTCGGGCTGTGGGGCGCGATCTCGGTGACGATCGGTGAGACGGTGTCGGTGCAGACCGTTGCAATCACCAGCGGATTCATTCTGTTACCGACGGCGATGGCGCTGGTTCGCAGGGTCGACGTGGTACAGCTCCCTGCGGCGTTCGCATCTCTGGTGCTGCTCGGTCTCCTGCTCGTCATCGGGTGGTCGACCGTCTTCGGGCAGATCGG
>REEK01000090.1 GCA_007695115.1 Sphaerobacteraceae bacterium | reverse complement strand
TGCCGACCTCGCTCGATGATCTCCGGATCCCGGTAGAGGGTGTACAGGAAGTTGGCGTGGTCCTTGAGCGCATCGAGCTGGAAGGCCAGTAGCGTCAGGTCGGTGTCCGGGGCCAGCTCGCCCCGGTCGACGGCCTCCTGCGCGAGCTTCACAACCAGGCCTTCCCACTCCTGATGACCAGCGATAACTGCTTCATGGACGGGGCCGGTCTGTGCATCGAACTCGCTGATCAACCCGGCGAAGAAGCACCCGCCGGGAAACACCTCTCGCTCCACATAGCTCAAGAACGATTCGTACAGATTGATGAGTTGCGAAAGCCCTTCCGGTGCCTGCAATCCGGGCCGAATGACTTCTCGTTCGTAGATCTCGCCGGCCGCTTCGACGATCTCCATCTGAAGTCGCTCTTTTGACTTGAAGTGCGCGTAGACGCCACTTTTGCTCACGCCGGTCGCCTGGGCGAGCCGTCCCAGCGTAATCTGATTGACGCCGTGAACCGAGGCGAGTTTCACGGCACGATCCAGTATTGCGGCGTGCGTCTGCTCGCCATCTGATCGACGTCTTGTCTGGTCGGTCGCATCATTCGCATTCATGTTGACATCATAGCACGACCGTGCTAAATTAGTGCGCACAGTCGTGCTATCTTCATATCGCTGGCAACCAGGGCTCCGTGCCTGAATACGCATAGTGAATAGATAGCACGAGCGTCTTATCTAATTGCCGCTTCATCGAAAGGAAGGCTCGTGATGACCGTTTCGACCATGCAGATCGCGCAGATCAATGGCGCCCGGATGGGACTGATCGACAAGGGAACCGGCGAGCCAGTCGTTTTTATTCACGGTGCCGGGAGTTTCGAGTGCCACGCGGTGCTGCAGCAACCGGCGCTCACCGAACGGTTCAGGCTGGTTCACTATCATCGCCGGGGTTACGGAGAGAGCGAATCACGGGAAGGTCCCACAAGCATCGCTCTGGAAGCCGCGGACTGCCGCTCCGTTCTGGATTATCTCGGAATCGAAAAGGCCCACTTCGCGGCCGAATCATCCGGGGCCGACGTCCTGCTCCAGTATGCCCGCGATTATCCGGACACTGTCCATTCAATGGCGTTGCTGGAAACGGCACTTCCGGGACCGCTAAATCGTTCCGAGGAGTTCACCAGAACAAATCAGCAAATTGGAGAAGCTGCTGCACGAGGTGACCTTGCAGAAGCCGCCCATCTCTTCTATCAGGAGGTTATCGGTCCGGGCTATCGAGAACTGATGGATCCACACCTCCCAGAGGGATGGATGGACCAGCTGGCGAGTGAGATGGACGCTATCGGGAAGGAATCCGACGCGCTGGATCAGTGGGATTTCGGCGCTGAACACGCCGCGAAGTTTGAGATGCCAGTCCTCAACGTGGTCAGTTCGAACCCGCGACCCTTTATGCTGGACGCCCACCAGACGATTCGCCAGTGGATCCCGCACGCAGAGAACGTTGAACTTCCGGACTCCTACCACTGCATTCTGGAAGGGAACCCCGCCGAGTCGGCTGCTCTGTTGGCTGACTTCTTCTCCCGGCATCCGATGCGTACTTGACGATAATGACATCTTCGCGGTGCAATTGCTCGAACTCGAAACTACCGCAAGGAAGGAGGCCTGATGAGTGCGCAAATGATGCAACTGGCTGAGATCAACGGCACGAGATTCGAGATTCTGGACACCGGCAGTGGCGAACCAGTCATGTTCATCCATGGCACTGGCAGCATCGGATGTCATGCCATCCTGGAGCAGCCACTCCTCAAAAATCACTACCGCCTGCTCCACAACCATCGACGCGGGTTCGGACGCAGTGAAGGACGAAATGTTCAGGTCGGCATCGAGCAGGAAGCTGCCGACTGCCGGGAAGTGCTGAAGCACCTGAACATCGAACGAGCCCACTTTGCTGGACTGTCGGCTGGCGCGATCGTTCTCCTGCAATATGCGAGTGACTACCCGGACACGGTCCAGTCGGCCGCGCTGTTCGAGCCACCCTTGCCAGAGGTTCTCGCCAGGTCCCCGGAATCCGTTCAGTCAGACGAGCGGGTCGCGTCGCTCTACCAATCCGGAGATCTGAATGGAATGGTAGCCACCTTTCTCGAGGAGGTAGACGGGGCTGATTACTACCGGAAAATGGGATCCCACCTCGCTCCAGGCTGGTTCCAGCAGATGGTCGACGACATCCCGGCGATCGTGGAACGCGAACTCCCGGCGCTGGACTCCTGGACGTTCGGAGACGAAGACGCCGCGAAGATCTCCGCGCCGGTGTTGAATGTTGTCGGATCAGAAACACGGCCATATTTCCATGATTGCTACCGCCAGGTCCAATCGTGGATCCCACACGCAGAGACCGCTGTTGTTCCGGACGCAACACATGTGATGCTGCTCTCGAAACCTCGCGAATGTGCGGAACTTCTGACGGACTTCTTCTCCCGGCATCCGATCCAGAAATAGATCGAGCCCGCCGGAATAGAGCCCTGTCCACCTGGACAGGGCTTTCCTGTTCACAGGTTCCGGGAAATTC
>REEK01000004.1 GCA_007695115.1 Sphaerobacteraceae bacterium | reverse complement strand
AGTCGGTGACGAGTTCACCGAAGGGCGCGACGAGGACGGCTGGCTCCGCCATCTCTACGACCGCTGGCGAGATAAAGCCGCGAAGAAGGGCCATCATTTCCCGGAATTCGACGGTTTCTGGCAGGAGGGCTACATCCAGCTCCCGGTCGAGAAATCTCACGCGGTCTTCAGCGATTTCCGCGAGGATCCGGAGAAGCATCACCTGCAGACGCCGAGTGGAAAGATCGAGATCTTCTCCGAGAAGATCGACGCCTTCGGTTACGAGGACTGCCCGGGGCATCCGGTCTGGCGAGCACCGCTGGAATGGCTCGGGAACGAGCGGGCAAGCACCTATCCTTTGATGATGGTTGCCAACAACCCGAAAACCCGCCTGCACAGCCAGCTCGACATCGGCAAGTACAGCCAGGATTCCAAGATCAACGGGCGTGAGCCAGTCCGGATTCATCCCGACGATGCCGCAGCCCGGGGAATCAGCGATGGCGACGTCGTCCGCATCTACAACGATCGTGGCAGCGCACTCGCCGGGGTTATCGTCAGCGACGTGGTACGCCCACAGGTAATCCAGCTCTCCACCGGCGCATGGTACGACCCGCTCGATCGCGCCGATCACGACTCCATGTGTGTCCACGGCAATCCCAATATGCTCACCCTCGATGTCGGATCGTCATCGCTTGGGCAGGGATGCGTTGGCCAGCACGCACTGGTGGAGATCGAGCGATGGGACGCGGAGTTGCCCCCGGTCAAGGTGCTCGGGCCACCTCCGATTCGAAGCTAGCCGGTCGAACTCGCCGCACTTCAGGGGATCAACGGACCAATTCTGGTACGTTGGTCCCTTGGTGTTTCTCAACCCTATCGCGTAGCCTCCAGGGAGCAATTTCCTGCGCAGTTTCGGTGATCCCGATGCCGCGCTCGCATCGAAAGGCCATCCGGCATGACAGTTCCAGTTCCTCAAACACGCGAGTTCATGGACCAGATGGCCGCGATCGCGGCAGAGAACCGTGAAGATCTCCAGAAAACCAGCGGCTCACTGGAAGAGATCCATCTGTTGATCAACCAGACCGCCAACGAGATCGATCGCCTCAGCCAGCGCGAAGTCCAGCTCAACAACCGCGTCCGGGAGATGGAAGCCAACATCGATGCATTCTCCCGCACCGACATTCGCGACATTCTCCGGGCCAGCCACGAGGTGGAGCTGCGGCTCTTCATGATGCGCGGCCAGCTCGAGCAGCTGGAAGAGCGTCAGACCAACATTCGGGAGTACCGGGACAAGGTTCGCATGCTGTCCGAGATCGCCGATGGCCAGCTCCGGCTCGAAGAAGAGCGCCAGCAGCGCGAGGACAGCAAGACGTCACGGCTCAAGCGCCGCGAATCCGGCCAACTCGGGCAGGCATCAACCCCATTCGAAGACATCGTCCGCGCCCAGGAGGCCGAACGCGCCAGGGTCGCCGAGAAGATTCTCGATGGGCCGGCTCAGACACTGGCGAACCTCATCCTCGAAGCCGAGATCTGCGAGCGGCTCATCGATCGCGATATCGATCAGGCTCGTGAGGAGATCTCCTCCCTGCGCGGTATGGCCACCCGGGCACTGCATCACTCCCGGCGTTTGATGTATGAGCTGAAGCCGGTAAGCCTCCGCGAAGTCGGTGTCACCGGAGCACTCCGGCGCTACCTGTCGGACATCCAGCGGACGCTCCAGGTCGAGACCAACGTCGTCGGTCCGGACAATGACCGCGAGATCGGTGAGTCGCTCCAGATGGCCACCTACCGGATCATGCAGGAGATGATAGGCGCTGCCGCCAGCATCGATCGTGTCTCCCGGATCGAAGTCGACATCCGGTACGAGGAAGCCCAGATCACTGGCCGGGTGGATGTCACCGCGCCGGATATCGATTTCGCCACCTCGATCCAGCGGATCAACGACGGCGAAGCCGTTCAGGAGCGCCTGCGCCAGCTCGAAGCCGACCTCCAGACCGAGATCACCTCAGAGCAGGACGCACGCATTACCATCGTCATCCCACTGGCCTGATCCTCAGACGAAAGTCTGCCGAATTCATGGGAAAAGTAGCCGTCCGTACTCCCCACCCGGGACCCGGTACCTGTGTCCCGGGACCTTCAGTCGCCACCATTAGTACAACCGCCTTATATGTAACCCGTCCCAAACAACCTATCATAGGTACATAACGAGGTAATCACTGATCACGAAGAACGAGACACACGGAAGGAGAGGCGCAGACGAGGAAACAGCGCAAAGAATCGTTTACGCATCCGCAGGCACGTTTAGTAAGTTCCGTAATAGTTCTGTACTAATACTTACGTCCAGGAAGGACGAATCATTATGATTTCCCCACTCATCAAAGCCATCAAGCCGCTCAAGATGTACATTGACCTGTATGTCCCGTCGGTCGAGACCGAAGATCAGTACGAGGGACAGGGCATGGTCGAGTACGGTCTGATCCTCGCACTCGTCTCAGTCGTGGCAATTGTCGCCCTGCTGCTGCTCGGCCCGGCAATCGCTGACATCTTCGATGATGTGACCGATGAGCTCGGCGGCGCAGGCGGCGGTG
>REEK01000113.1 GCA_007695115.1 Sphaerobacteraceae bacterium | reverse complement strand
GATCAGGCGTGGATCCTGTCCGAAGCGCGGAAACACCACTCAGTCATCACGTTGATTCATCAGCAGGTCCCGTTGCTGCCCGCGAAATTCGGTTCAGCATTTGCCACAGATGACGACGTCCGAGAAGCGATTCGGCGATCCAGTGACGCAATGCTCGATCGCTTAAACACCCTTGAGGGTTGCGATGAGTGGGCGGCACACGTCTATCTGGAAGTGAATGACGTGCAGCGTGTTGTCCTGGCCCGGGATCCGGAGCTGCAGGCCCTGTCTGCCGAACTCGACTCTGCTTCCGAAGGGCGCAAATACATGATGAAGCAGCAGGTGCAATCCCGCATGCGTGATGCGATCGAACGGTTCGAGGCATCGCTGGCGGACGGGGTGCTGAACTCGTTGCGGCCGATGACTGTTGACTTCCAGGCTGAGCCACCGCGGGATCCGAGCGCAGTACCTGAAGGAGAAACGGAGATCGCGCAGGCGTCGATGCTGGTACGTCGCGATCAGGCTGACCGCTTTATCGAGCTAGCTGAACGAACGAATCAGGAAACCGCGGAGGTCTGGTTGCAGATCACTGGACCATGGCCCGCCTACAGTTTCGCCCAATTGGGATCCGATAACGAGGTTGTCCGGTATGGATGAGTTCTCTACCCGTTCCAATCGGGAAGTAGCGCTGGCTGAGCTCCTCGATCGTGTCATCGACAAGGGTGTGGTGATTTCGGGCGATATCACGATCTCTGTTGCCGACGTTGACCTGATCTATCTCGGACTGCGCGTGCTGCTCGCGCCGGCAGACCGGGTGCAGTCGAAACCGTCACGAGATCCTGCAGATAGAGGCTCGGATGACATGGTATTACGTGTACGCGATTGCTCTGGCCGAGACATCCCTCTCAGATGATCTTTCCGGTATCTTCGGTGAGACCCTGAGACTCGTTCACCACGCCGAGCTCGCTGCAGTGGTCGGCGAAGGTCCCGAAACGCTCTCGCGATCAGATCCCACGTTGATTCTCAAGCACCACCAGGTGGTCTCGGAACTCTGTGCCCGCTACTCCGCTCTCCCGGCACGGTTCGGCTCGAAGGTGCGTGGCGCGGACCGCATCAGGACTGGACTGGAGGAGCGTCAGGAGTCATTGGCCGCTGATCTGGAGCGCCTGTCGGGCAAGGTCGAATTTGGCATCACGATCCCCGGCGAGACTTCCTCCGGTGACTCCGATCATGTGTACGAATCTGAAACCTCAATTGACTCTGCAACGTCGGGTTCCGACTACATGAAGCGTCGGCTGAACCAGTTTCAACGCGAGAACGAAACCCGCGCAGGGGCCGAGAAGATTCACAAAGCTCTGTCCCTCGTGCTCGATCCCTATACGGCCGATGAATCGCACGAGTTCCTTCCCCGTGCGGGCATCCTGCTCAGAGCCAGCTATCTTGTGGAGATCTCTCAGTCTCAACTGTTTCAGCATGCTGCCGAAGCGTTTCAGGACCAGAGCGATTCCCTCGAGGTAGTACTGGTCGGCCCCTGGCCGCCGTATAGCTTTGTCTCGCGGAACGGCCCGGACATTGCAGGCATGCTTGGTGCGATCAGCAGTTAGACAATCGGCGACAACGTACGCAGTGTTGGCTGGACGAATCAGAGCGGGCGTTGCGCGTTGAACCGAATCGTGAACGCGAGTCTACGGCGTTCTTGTTGCATAGCTAAGGGGGCTTCAGATGTCCACAAGCAAGAAGAAAGACGACCAGGAGCAGAAGGACGATTCGAAACAGCAATCCGGTACGCAGAAAAAATCAGGCAATGGCCGAAAGCGCAACCAGCAGGCCCGTGCCGAAGCTGCGGACAACGGAAACGGTACATCGGAGCGTGGTGTCGATCGTATCAAGCGTGAGGAACCACGCGAACTTGAGCCGAATGAGGTTTTTGATCCGATTTCGTCGGCCCGGTTGGCGACACTTCGCCTGGCCCGCAACTGGCGCTACGGCGGAAACACGTATGGGGCGATCCACGCCTATGAGCGTATTCTGGCGAAATATGGCGGAACGCCAGCCGCTCATGCTGCAGCAGAAGAGCTGGTAGCCATGGCTGGTGAGTTGGAGCGAGAGGGCAAGTTCTACACTGCACTCAACATCCTCAACAAGATCGAAGAGTACTACGAACCACGGTATGGGGATCTCTATGACTCGCCACGGCCAACACGATACATTCCTCGACATCGACGACGCAGAGCTTGAGGAACTGGCTGCAGAGCTGGAATCGGTTCGGGTGAGAACAGCTCACAATTCACTCTCGTCTGATACGCATATCAATGCGGACGAGAATAATGTTGAACAGGGGCTGGCCAAGCTCGTTCTGAGCCTGGTTGAGCTTCTACGCCAGTTGCTCGAGCGCCAGGCGTTGAGGCGAATGGAACGCGGCACACTGGATGACGAGGAGATCGAGCGACTCGGCACGACGTTCATGAAGCTTCAGGAGCGTATACACGAGTTGCAGACAGCGTTTGGTCTGGAAGACGAAGATCTGAACATCGATCTCGGGCCGCTCGGGAAGTTGCTCGATGATCAGCGAACTCGGGCCTCGGA
>REEK01000014.1 GCA_007695115.1 Sphaerobacteraceae bacterium | reverse complement strand
ACGAGCCAGTGGTTGCCGACGAAGGCGACGATGAGGAAGAAGAGATCGAAGAATCTGACGACGCTGACGAAGAGATGGACGACGACGAAGACGAGGAAGACGAAGAAGAATCCGACGATCACGACGACATCGATACGTCCGATCGTCAGACCATCCTCTACTGGGGATCATTCTCTGGTGCCCTCGGGGATGCCGAACAGGAAGTTGTTCGTCGCTTCAACGAATCTCAGGATGAGGTCTTCGTTGACTATCAGTTCCAGGGTACCTATGAAGAGACCGCACAGGCACTGACCCAGGCCCTGCAGGCACAGCAGGCTCCAACCGTCTGCCTGCTCTCGGACGTCTGGTGGTTCCGGTTCTACGTCAATGAGATGCTCGAGCCGCTGAATGCGTACTACGAAGCACACGACATCGACACTTCGGACTATGTCGATTCCCTCTTCGAAGAAGGCATTCGGCTCGACCAGTCCTACTGGGTGCCGTTTGCCCGCTCGACCCCGCTCTTCTTCTACAACAAAGAGATGTGGGAAGAAGCTGGTCTGCCTGATCGTGGACCGGAGACCTGGGACGAGTTCGAAGAGTGGGTCGATGACCTCGTCGTCAGCGATGGCGATTCCCTGGAGCGTTCAGCCTTCGCTCACCCGGGCGCAGCCTCCTACATCGCCTGGCTGTTCCAGGGTGTTATCTGGCAGTACGAGGGTCTCTACTCGGACCCGGACTTCACCATCCGCATCAACGAGGCAGAGGGCGTTGAGGCCGCCGATTTCTATCGCCGCTCGGTTGAAGAAGGCTGGGCCACCACGCCAGACGATCTGAATCTGGAATTCACCAACCGGCTGACCGCCTCCATGATGGCTTCCACCGCCGCGCTGGGCTCCCTTACCGAAACAGCTGACTTCGAGATTGGGACCGCCTTCCTGCCAGAGAAGTACGCCTTCGGGTGCCCAACCGGTGGTGCCGGACTGTCGCTTCTGGCGTCTGCTTCTGATGAAGAGAAGGAAGCTGGTTTCCAGTTCATCGCCTTCGCCACATCGCCGGAGATCACCGCCTACTGGTCACAGGCCACTGGCTACATGCCGGTTCGCAAGTCGGCTGAAGCAGATATGGCTGACTTCTACGAGGAAAACCCGAACTTCCGTACCGCAGTCGAACAGCTCGACTACACCACACCGCAGGATGCCGCTCGTGTGTTCATCCCGGGTGGTGACCAGATCATTGGACGTGGTCTGGAGCGGATCACGATCAACGCCGAAGATCCGCAGGAAGTGTTCGACGATGTTGCCGAGACACTGGAAGAAGAAGCCGAGCCAGTGATCGATCAGGTTGAAGCTGTCGAGGGTTAGGCCCTCACCCCCGACCCCAGGA
Organism: Sphaerobacteraceae bacterium; assembly: GCA_007695115.1. Taxonomy (GTDB): domain Bacteria; phylum Chloroflexota; class Chloroflexia; order Thermomicrobiales; family Thermomicrobiaceae; genus SLMJ01. Next base: position 1,201 of record REEK01000014.1, on the reverse strand, counting down.
AAGGTTTCGGTAGACTGGGCAGCTCCGTCTGCCCCCGGCAATCAGGCCGGTTCGCTGGGCAGGGCGACATGATGGCCAGGCCCTTACCCCCGACCCCTCTCCCAATACTGGGAGAGGGGAGGACTCCAAGAAGTGTTTCGGTATCCGGAATCGATCGATCAGGAAATGTGAGTTATGGGCAGAGTTCTCTTCGACCATGTCACCAAGCGTTTCGATGATGTCATCGCCGTCAACGAACTGCATCTCGATATCTCCGACGGCGAGTTTCTGGTGCTGGTGGGGCCGTCCGGGTGCGGGAAATCGACCGCGCTCCGCTGCCTGGCCGGACTGGAAGATGTCAGCCTCGGCGAGATCTACATCGGCGATCGGAATGTCACGGATATTCCGCCGAAAGATCGCGACATCGCCATGGTTTTTCAGAACTACGCCCTCTACCCACACATGAACGTCCGGGATAACCTGGCGTTCGGCCTGAAGCTCCGAAACACCAGCAAAGCGGATATCGAGCGCCGGGTGCAGGAAGCTTCGGAGATGCTCGGCATTGGTGATCTGCTGGAGCGTAAGCCGAAGCAGCTCTCCGGTGGCCAGCGCCAGCGTGTTGCCCTCGGCCGGGCGATCGTCCGTGAGCCACAAGCGTTCCTCATGGACGAACCGCTCTCCAACCTGGACGCCAAGTTGCGTGTCCATACCCGCGCCGAGCTGACTCAGCTTCAGAAGCGGCTCGGAACCACCACGATCTATGTGACCCACGATCAGGTCGAAGCGATGACCATGGGCCAGCGGATCGCCGTGATGAGTGGCGGGTTGCTGCAGCAACTGGATACTCCCCAGCGAATCTACGATCATCCAGCCAATCTCTTCGTCGCATCGTTCATCGGCAGTCCAGCCATGAACGTGTTCCGGGCAGAAGCCGTCCGCGGAGATGGTGGCATCCGGGTCAAGGCGCCGGGTGTTGACCTGCTCGTTCCGCCTCACCGCTCGGAACGACTGGCTCAGCACATCGGCGAACAGGTTCATGTTGGCATCAGACCAGAACACTTCAACCTGGCCAATGGCCACAACGGGCCTGTCGAAGGGCAGACCGTGAGCTTCCCGGTGGAACTGGTCGAACCACTCGGTGCCGAACAACTGATCCATATGCGTTCGCCAGAAGGTGAGATGCTCGTCGCCAGACTGGATCCCGGCGAGCGTGTCGTGGCCG
>REEK01000155.1 GCA_007695115.1 Sphaerobacteraceae bacterium | reverse complement strand
TGGATTCTGCAGCTCAGTGGTGTACGGCTCCCAGATCGAGTCGGTAAATGGACCCGGTCCCCACATCCAGGTGCGGGCAATGTGGCCGTCGCGGACTGGCAAATCGGTGCGTGCCCAGGTGGCCCAGAAGAACGGATTGTCGGGATCATCGACTGGTGTGAAGTCCGGCACATCTGGATCGTCAATGGGCTCCATCACGGTGATTACGAATGAGCCGCTGGAGGACTGGCCACGTGAGTCTTCATCAGTCTCACACTGTACTGTTGTCTCTCCGATGGGAAAACTGCTGCCAGAGACAGGGTCACAGGTGACTGGGATACTGTTGTCGTTCCAGTCGGTGGCCGATGCAGACCAGGTCACACTGTCTCGCTGGTCGTAACTCACTGAGAAGTCACCAGGCAGCGTGAGGAGTGGTGGCGGGGGCGCTTCCACAGACCCGATATCGCACCCGTCGCCAGCCGGTCGCTGAACCCCACGCTGGTCGATGGTTTCGCCAACTTCACACTCGCCGTTGTCCAGTGGAATGGCGTTGATAACTGGGCTTCCTGGCATCGGCATCATCGTCTCGGTCGGACCGCCGTTGTCTTGCAACGGGCCGAGATCCGGTTCGCCGTCAATGAAGCTTTCGGTGTTGCTATCGATCGAACCACTTATGTTGGTGCTAGCGGCGTCACTGCTTTCGGTGACGTTGTTGCCCGCGACGATTGAGCCGGTCAGCATCAGATTGCCGAGATTGAGAATACCGCCGCCTTCGACTGTTGCTGTATTCCCGCTAATGGTGCTACTGGTCAGCGTCATGTCGCCTTCGTAGTTGAAGATACCGCCGCCGCCGCCGCCGTTGCTGCCGATATTTGTCGCCGAATTGCCGCTGACGGTGCTGTTGGATAGCGTTACCGTGCTGCTGGAACTAGCGATGCCGCCGCCGACCAAGGCAGCATTGCCGTCAAGGGTGGATCTGATCAGATCTACCTCTCCCTCGGAAACGGAAATGCCGCCGCCGAGGCCAAAAGTCGCCGTATTGCCGCTGATGACGCTGTCAGTGATCTCAACCGTCGAATTGGAAATGACGTAGATCCCTCCTCCTTCATTCGACGACGCATTGCCACTGATATGGGTGCCGATCATCTCAATCGTTGCGTTGTCATGGGCGGCGATCCCGGCGCCGTAGAGGGCTGTGTTGTTGATGACTCCGGAAGCAGCCAGGGTCAGATGGCCACGGTTATAGAAACCGCCGCCATTCGATTGGGTCTGCCCTCCGGACACAGTCAGGGCCTCGATATGCAAACTGCCATCGGGGGCGATCTCGAAGATACGGAAGTTGTCGTCATCTGAGACTCGGCGGATTGTGGCGCCGTTGCCCTGAATGATTATCTGGCTCGTGATTGCCGGTAATCCATTGCCCGAAGAGGAATCGCCCGTGTATTCAGCTGTGAGTTCGTAATCCCCAGAGGAAGCGAGTTCGACGGTAGCGGAGCCAGATGAACTGTTGGCGTCTTCAATGGCGGTAATGAGTGCCTGAACATCGCCATCATCGATCGTGATCGTGGTCTGTGCCCGGGTGTGATGCACGACAAGCACCGTGAGCGCCAGGAGAACGGCGAGACCGGCGAGCATGAATCGGGCAGCGCGTGGCGGAGTCACGGGAAAAACAGTGAACATAAACCGGTTGACCTCTCGCGAAACACGGACTCCGTGCCAGAGGGCGAGGAGCCAGCCAGTCGAAATAGACAATCAATTGCAGATAAGTATTTTTACCAGTATGACATAAGAATTGAGCAAACACAATCTATTTGTTAGTGTCCCGTGAATTTGTCTGGGGGTGAGGGTGTGTGAGCTGCGGGTCAGGAATTCGATGACCACGACTCCGGGGAGCGGGACTCTTTGAAAATGACGATGATCAGCGTCAGGCGCAAAGAACCCTCTCCCAATTCTGAGAGAGGGTTTCTGGACGGGACGGGATGGGGTGCCGGAAAGAGCAGTGCTGTCCGGCGTTGCCGGCCTCGACCATAATGGCTTGCCTGTTGCCGGGCGTGAAGATCAGACAGCAGGCGCCGGATTCACCCGTGACTCGACCAACAGCGCCCAGCAGTCAGAAAACACGCGCTGGTTAGTTGACGGTGAGCGTTCCCCACTGCCCGGAATCGTAGTGACCAGGGATCGTACAGATGAACTCATACTCGCCTGGTTCATCCGGCAAGGTGAGCGTCAGCGAACCAGTGTCTTCGGCATCGAGTTCGAGTTGTACTTCGCTGTCAGGCCAGGCGTCAAAACCTTCGCCTCGGGCGTCGCCTTCTTCGATCGTAAAGTTGTGAACCTGGGAACCAGTGTTCTCGAGCTCAATGGTGAGTTCCGTTCCGGCCTCACCAGAGATACCGTCAGGGTCGAAATAGAACTCGCCCATATCCATGCTGATAGTATCGCCGTTAGCGGCGCCGTTCGCATCATCAGCGTCATCGTCACCGTTGCAGGCGGCGATTGCTACCGAAAGTGCGAGGATCAAGAACACGGCTGCAGGCAGCTTCCTCATCAGACAGTTCCTTCTCTAGTATTCACTTACCAGCTCGAATGTTCCGAGGTGTCACGCTCCCTGAGATGGACTATACCGCACGGCGGCGGTTGTGGGTAACAGGTGAGGAACAGTTCGGATGACCTGTGGTTTTATTCGATTGCAAATCAATGCTTGCTGCTGCTGACTGATGAATGCCCCTGCCAGACGGCAAGCTATTTGGAGCAGCCACATTCCTTTTCGCGCGTATCAGGGTTCATCGCCACAGATGTGCTCAGGAACAAGTGGTCCCGATTGGGCTTAGCTCAGAGTTCAGGTGAGGACTGTGGATCGCGCAGGCCGCAGAGTTACGAACTACTCGTCCGTCTGGACAAGTTCATCGAGGTGTGGTGGCCGAAAACCGATAAGGCATTCGTTATCGACGACCATGCGAGGGGTGACAGACAGGCCCGTTTCGCGTCATATCGCCTGCATCTATCTAGATGCCCCGATATTGACTCCACACTCTTGATCGTGGTCGCGGGTAATTGTCAGGCCTCTGAATTTCAGAGGCCTGTAGACCCAACAGGATGCGCTCAGCCGCTGGTTATTTTGTTGACGCTGTCGCGCATGCTGGATTCATCGAAGACTTTCTTCCAGTCTGCCTGAAAGATGTCCTTCTTGGCCTCTTCGATCGCTTTCTTGGCACCAGCAGAGAAATCCCAGTCGATCTCATCGAAGCAGATGGCCAGTTCGACGTTGATGTGACCGAGCAGGAAGTCGCGGGCTGCTTCAGGCGGTACGCCTCGCTCGATCGCCTCGTCCATAGCTTCTCGCATGACCGTCACGCAGGTTGCGGCGACGGTCTCGGAGAGCACTGGCTCCAGCATTGTCATCTGTTCGAGGGTCACCCGGTGCGATCGCAGGATCGGGCCGAACATCGCGCTGGAGATCGCTTCGCCTTTGGCGAAATCTTCCTCCGGGCCCTGAACCAGCGCGTTGACCAGTGCCTGTTTCGCCAGTCCGCTGCCGAAGAAGTCTCTGCGAGCAGCCATCTCCTGCTCATCATTGAATACGGGTGGATGGGCCGGATGGGTGACGAAGTAGCTGATGTCGTCGCGCTCTGGCAGGTGTCCCGCGTAGGGCGCGGCGGGATCGAGGCAGATCAGCATGGCGCCGGCGTTCATCGACGGGACGATCGCCGACGCCACATCTCCGATCAGTGTATCCGGGACCGCGAGGATGATCGTGTCCGCTGCGGCGATGGCGTCGGCGGCCGATGTCAGCTCGTCGCCGCGCTCCCGAACTCTCTGCTGACCGGTCTCTCCCGCCTCGACGTAGAGCACGGTGTGCTCCGGGTAGTTCTTGAGCGACCCGGAGATCCGGTTGCCCATGTTGCCGCCGGCTCCGAACACTGCGATTGTTGCCATGACTGATGCCTCCACTGGTATTACGCGAACGAACCCGCTCGCACGCTATCGAAAAATCCGATACTTCCAACCTGACCGCCCTTGAAGACGATTTCGCTTCCGTCGATCGGTGATCCCGGGGCACTGGCTCGACACAGGGGGGAGCCGGGGGCAGTCGGTGCCACCATCGTCAGAGAGCGGATTCCGAGCGCCTTCGCGACATGATAGGAGGTGTCTCCACCGGCGACCATCACCCGCGGAAGACTGGTCGAATCCAGAACTTCCCGGAGAATCGTTCCGAGGGCATTCCCGAGGATTTCACCACTACGCAAGCGAATATCGAGTGGTGTCCAGCCCTGTGTCTCCAGCATCGTCGCAACTGCCGAACGCCTGGGATCTTCAGGTCCGAAACAGGAATGCAGAATGACGCTCTCACCGCCGGACATTGCCTGTCGTGCGGCTTCCACCGCGCGTTCGATCTCACCTGCTTTCGATTCCTCACTCAAGAGTCGCTCTGGTTGCAGTGGGATCTGTACAAATCCGTTGTTGCAGGCGTGTTCGATCTGTCGAGCCGTCACCGGGGAACAGCTTCCGGAAACCACGACCGTCTGTTCAACATGATCGATGCTGAACGCAGATTCAGTATCTGAAAGCTCACCGTTTTCACTCCACCATGCAGTGAGCGCGTACTCGATCCCTGAGGAACCAGCGGCGAACTGCCGGGTGCCGGCTGGTCTCATCGCTTCGATCATCTGACCGATCCGTGGCAGGTCACTGTCTTCGAGTATGTCGAAGAGCACGATATCTGGCTTGTCCTCATGAACCATCGCGATCAGCCGTTCCCGGGCATCGTCTGACCGAATCGAAACGATGTCGAAGAGTCCCACCTTGAGGTCGGTTTGCGGTGCCAGGTGATTCCGGAGATCGCTCTCATCCATCGGGGTAACCGGGTGGTGTTGCATGGTTGGATGGCGATCGAGTCGAAATACCTCGCTCTCTCGACCGGAGCGAGCGAAGAGGTTGCCGAACAGGCTGTAACGTCCGAGCGCCGGGGCGCCGACCAGCAAGGGCACTGGATGTTCGCCGAATACGCGCCGCCCGAGTTCGATTGCCCGGCCGATGCTGCCGATCTCGGGTGAGGAATCGAACGTCGAGCAGAGTTTGTAGTGGCAGATCGGCGCGTTGAGTGCTTTCAGTCCCTCGAGAACCGGCAGAAGTGTTCGCTCGATCGACACTGGATCCATCGCACGGGTATTCCCGGCAATGCCGATTGCCTCGACTCCGGACAACTGCGCGAGTTCGGCCGGTTTGGGCACGTCGAGAAACAGGGCAGCCGGGATGCCTGCGAGTGTCAGCGCTTCCATGGCATCGGTGGATCCGGTGAAGTCGTCGCCGTACCAGGTCAACCGAAGCTGTTGTGCGTGCATAGTCCCGCTACCCGTCTCGTTTGCCGAAGGCTTCGATTGACTGTTGAAGCTCGGGATGAGTTGCCGAGTATTCGTGCAGGTCGATGTCCGAGACGGCAGCCTCCCATGCCTGGCGTATCGCCCGGACTCCTGCTGCAGGGCCTCCCGGATGCGCCACGATACCTCCTCCTGCCAGGTACATCAGATCGGTGGTGCCGGTCAGTCGCCACGTCTCCGGCGCCTGTCCACCCCACTGGCCGGATGAGAGCACGGGCATCACCCGATAGCCGCTGAGTAGCGGCTCCAGGCAGGCGTTGACCGAATCAACGACCGACTCGTCTGGCTCCCAGAATTTGTTTTGCAAGGCGTTGACGTGGATGTGATCAATACCGATCAGTCTCCACAACTTGTGATAGGCGCGAAAGCTGATGCCAAGCCAGGGATGCCGTGTCAGCATTCCCCATCCATTGCGGTGGCCGTGAATCGGGAGTTCGCAGTGCTTCCTCAGGTAGGCAACTCCAGCCATTCCGACGCTGTTCAGGCTGACCATTACGCAGGTTCCACCAGCGTTCTTGATCGTCTCGTGGTGCCGGAGCATGTTGCCGATATCGTCGGTGATGTTGAAGGCGTACATGAGCTTCTTGCCGGTGCGGTCGGATAGCTCGTTGATGACCCCCATCACTTGTTCGACACGACGTTCCAGCGGTGAGTGGGGCGGATCGGCCATGAGTTCGTCGTCCTTGATGAAGTCGATATCCGCTTCGCCGAGCTCGCGCACGAGGTCGGCGGTCTGTTCCGGCGTCAACCCGACACTCGGCTTGACGATTGTGCCGATGAGCGGGCCTTCGTGGACTCCAATCAACTGACGTGTGCCCGCGATCCCGAACTGTGGTCCAGGGTGCGCGTCGGCGAACTGCGCTGGAAATTCGAGATCGATGAGCTTCAATCCGGAGACCTCTCGCAACTCGTAGAGATTTCCGGCGACGGTTGAGAGCAGGGTGGGCAGGTTTGTTCCGACGTTGTCGAACGGGAATGAAATCGTCACACGTGCCCGGTTGTAGCCGGCGCTTCCGGTCGGTGGCTTCGAGCCGGGCAAGCTCGGTTCTGACACGGGCTCCAACGGATCGATCTGCTCGACGGTTGCCCGATGTCGGAGGCGGAGTTCGTCGGTCTCTCCAGGGACGGCGACGAAGGTTCCGCTCGATTGTTCCCCGGCCATCGCCTCGGCCGCTGTCTCGAGTGGAAACGGTGTTTCCAGCAAATAGGTCGCCAGAATACGGTCGCTGGTCATCGAGTGCTCACTGTTCTGTATGGTCTGCCGGTTTCGGCTGATTCGTAGCTGCCAAAGACGAGCTCGATCGTGCGCAGGTTGTCCACACCGGATGTCTCCGGAGTGGTTCCGTCTCTCATTGAGTCGACCCAGTGTTGCTGAATCGCTACGACGCTCTCCTGGATGTTCATGGCGGGTGGTTCACTCCAGCTGAACTGGCGAGGTGGGACGGATCGCTTCGTTATCTCACCGCTACGGGCGACGGTAAGCTGGTAGTCGCGATCCAGCGTCACCGAACCTTCAGTACCTTCGAGGTGAACCAGTGTCTGCGGGAAGAGCTCGTGTTCCAGCTTCGAAAAATAGCTCAAGTCGACGATCGCGCTGGCTCCACTTCGCATCTTCAACAAGATCGTGGCGACATCTTCAGCCCGGATGTCTCGATTGGCTCGCTGGGTCTGACAGGTCAGCTGATCGACTTCCCCGAGAAAGTACCTCGCCAGATCGAGCAAATGAACGCCGAGATCGTAGATTATAAAGCGGTCGTCCGTGGCCAGATATGGCTGAGAGGTGTAGACGTCCCAGGCACTGCGAAAGCTGATCTGGCCGAAGAAGAGCTCGCCGATCTGCTCGCTGGCTGCTTTCGTCTCACGCATCGGCGTTTGCCAGCGGAAGTTTTCATGGACCATGAGCTGAACCTTGGCCGTGTCGCAGGCATCGATGATCGCCTGCGCATCTTCCATCGTAGGCGCGATCGGCTTCTGGCAAATGACGTGTACACCGTGGCGGGCAGCCAGTTCGACCAGCGGTCGATGCGTTGCTGGCTGGGTGACGATGTCGACGAAATCAGGCTTCTCCGCCTGCAACATCTCCTCGACATTGGCATAGTATGCAGGGATTCCAAACTCGTTCGATACGGAGACTGCCCGGTCTTTGTCCAGGTCGCAGACTGCGATGTACCGGACACCGTCGATCTCCTGCCAGGCGTGAAGATGGTTTCTGGCGAAGAAGCCACATCCGATCAACGCGCCGCGAAGCTCACGGGTCATAGCGGCTTACCGTTTCGAGCGAACCGGGCGAGTTTGGCAAAGAGGTCTTCGAGGATGAACCGATTGTCGATGTTTCGATAGACACGAATCGGCCGGTTGCGCAGCGTATGGACGTAGAACATCTCGTCATTGAACTCCGGGGCGGGTCGCATATCCCAGTCACCGCAATCGGGGTGCATCATCACTCCGACGCACGGTGAATCACCCAGCGAACGAAGCTCCATCGCGTACTCGACCCGGGCTTCGTTGTGCTCAACGGTCTGCTCAACGAGATACTTGCCGATCTCACCGTGCGGATAGACGCGCTCCAGCAACTCTGCGTAGCTGACGGGCATTCGCCGGTAGACGGGTCTCGGGATCTGCCAGACTTCCAGTTTGGAGCGGAACACGACGTTCGCTGCTTCGATGTCGTTCGAAAGGTTGTATTCGGTACCGCCTTCCGGCCATTGCCTGCCGCCAATCCAGATCACGCGAATGTTCTTCTCTTCGATTCGCGGTTCCATGAGCAGCGCGGACGCCATATCGGTGATTGGGCCGTAGAAGGCGATGTGCAGTGGTCGCGGATCATCCTTCATCGCTTCGTCGATAATCAACTCGGCTCCGGGGGAAGGCATGGGAGTGGTAGCGTCGGGAATCTCGGCGGTGGCTCCCTTTTCGACTCGAACCTGACCTTCCATTTCCATCAGCCGAAGCAACAGCATCGTTTCTTCGTAGCTGTCTTCCATGCTCGTGTCGGACTTTTCTGTACCGAAGTGAGCCGGAATGATCCCGTGCAGCTCGAATGCCGGGGTCAGGATGGCGTGAACGATGGCGAACTGATCGTCGGCCTCGTTCTTGGCGTCGGTGTTGACGATGACGCGAATTCGTTTCTCCGGAGGGAAACTGATTTCCATGCAACCTGGCCCTTTCAGTTCTGCGGGATATCCGATATTCGTGCGAAGGCAAACGGTTTCAATGTGACCGGGATCACCCCGTTTTGCGGTTCGATTGTGCCGAACGAACCCGCTCGAAATGCATCTGGATCGGTTGTGGCGAGTTCGGCGTTCGTTTCGTCGAGAATGCGTATGCCGGGCTGCGGCATATCATCCGGCAACGGAACGTCGATCTGTTGCTCATCAGGTGTCAGGTTGGCGATCAGAATAGCTCGTTTGCCGTTTGCCTGGAGCATGCATCCATCGACGCGAAGCGGATCGGTCGACTGCCACGGCACGATCTCTCCACCGGCGAACTCTCCGAAGTCAGCGAACACGTGGTAGAGGGGAAAAACAGCTCCCGGCAGCGAGGGGAAGAGCTCGGGATTCCGTGAGCCGGATTCCCTTTCCATTACGCCTTTCCAGCCGACGGTCTCGAACCACGTTCCACGTCGCACTGCACTCTGAGAGATGTACTTCAGGCTTCCCAGCGTCCATCCAGCGCCGAACAGCGAGATTTGCCGTGGATCAACTGAGGACGGCAGGCTTCCAGATCCCGCGTCGGACTCCGGAGCTGTCGCGTTCGGGTTGAAACGAGGTCGAAGGGTGATCGGTCCAACGACGATCTCGCGGCCGTCGGCAAACTGTCGGGCGCTTTCCACCGTCCACGACTGCGCCTCGAGTGTCTCGACCAGAGAGTGATCGTCGAAGGCGTGAACCTGCGGGTTGATCGCATAGCAGATGGCATCAAGAAGATCGGTATCGGGTCGCTCCCGGTTGAGTTCGGTGAAGTAGGCATTCGTTCCGGAAGCGATCTGCGCGTTTGGGAAGTGCGCTGAGATTGCCGGTCTGGCCATCTCGACCCACTTCCGGTCTGCCACTTTTTCCGTCTCACCAAATATCAGCCAGTCGGCGATGTTGATCTCGGCACTGGCGAGCTCTGCGACGGCGTCCGCAAGCTTCTGCTCACATCCGGCTTCGAGGAACAGAGCAACCTGGAGCGGTACCCCGAGAGCTCGACTCTGCCGGATCGCGTGATTTATCAACTCCACGTGAGCCGTATCGTTCAGGTGGATCTCCACCCGGAGATGACCGAGATTGAGCTGGCGCAGGCGCTGAATCTCTCGGTCGGCCAGGTCTGAGGCGTCAGAAGCCATACAGAGGCCGATTGGTGGAATCTTGACCGGAGGGAGGTCATCTGGTGCCAGAGCCACGGATTGGGAGGGTGGAGTGCTGACCCCATCAGGTATCTCACCGTGAAGACGTATCTCGATCGACTGATTGACCTGCGTACCTTCCTCAACGAGCACCGGGAAGGGAAGTTCGAGCGGTGTGCTGTAGGTCTTGTAGGAGGCGTCGGTCCAGTTGCGCTGATCTTCCATCTCGAAGACCTCGCCGGCGAACCGGACTTCCGCGGACACGCCCGGGACCACCTCATGGGTTATTGCCTGGATGTTGAAGAATGGCTGATGCGGGGAGATCGAGGTTGGAAAGTGCCCGGTGGACGTGCTCCCATCAGGGGCTTCAACGATCGCTGGCTTGCCCGCCACCGCTGAAGGCGGATGGAGCACAAGAATACCGATCCGGTTTCGCCAGAAGGAGGATTGCGCTGTGCCGTCCATCTTGTAGTGGATCGTGCCATCAGCCTGCCCGGTGATCGTTCCGCGCCAGGTGAAATCGACCTCGCGTTCGTGACACCGAACATCGACGTCGATTGCGAACGTCTCGTCGGTCGTCTGGATATCGATCCGGGTAACGACAGGAGTGATGGTGTTCCAGTTCTGATCGCGAACGGCAACGTAGATGCCGCGCAGGATCTCATGCTCTCCGAGCGCGATGTGGCGCAGGAAGACCCCGTCCGGCTCGAAGCGTGCTGATAGAGGGCCGGCCTGAAGGTAAACAGGCGGGGTAGGCGTGGATGTCGTTCCTCGTCGAACAACGGACACGGGTAGCATGGCATTGCCCCACATCATCGATTATCGGGATCTGCTGATCCCCGCTTTTCCCACTACGATGTGGCAACGGTAGCATGAGCCGAATGGCCGGGCAACAGGCCCGCGTAGAGACCGATTCGTGAAGACTTGTGCAAGGGACTTGACTTTACCGGAGCATTGGGCTAGGCTATGCCATTATGAATGGAATGACTACCGACCAACTGAATATCCCCAATAGTGGTAGCTGGTACTACTATTATTTTACCCCTCCGGCGTTGCTGGTGGGGCGATCGGGGTTTGACCGGTAGCCACCATTCAAGAACCAGCAACGTCGGAGGGAGCAGAGGTTTTCACACCTCTGTTTTTTTGTTCCCTGAAATCGGTGAGGTGCCGAGGACAGCTACTAGCCAGATGCGCAGAGAGGGATTCACGAAATGCTTATCACGATGAAGGTCGACGCCAGTACCCAGGCCACGGACTCAGTAATCGACATGCTGACGACCCGTGGCTTCGAGATCCACACGATCAGGTCAAGCGGAGCAGCGGTTATCGGAGTGAACGGCAAGCCAATCCCGGAAGATCTGGCTCCGAGCCTGCATACGGTCGACGGGATCGACTACGTGCAGATGAACCCGCACAAGTACCCGCTGACAGCCCGGGCCTCCCGCCCGCACGGCACGGTGGTCCAGGTCGGTGACACGATGATCGGTGGAGATCTGCCGGCGATTATTGCCGGTCCGTGTGTCGTCGAGGCTCGTGATCAACTCCTCTCGATCGCGCATGATGTGAAGCGCCACGGCGCAACCCTCCTTCGTGGTGGCGCATTCAAACCCCGCACCTCACCGTATAGCTTTCAGGGACATGGCGAACTCGGCCTCGAGATGCTGGCAGACGTTCGTGAGCAGACCGGCCTTCCGGTGGTCACCGAGGTGATGGAACCGGGACAGGTCGAGATGGTGGCTCACTACGCGGATGTCCTGCAGATCGGCTCTCGCAATATGATGAATTTCCCTCTGCTGCGGGCCGTCTCCACGATCGACAAGCCGGTTCTGCTCAAGCGGGGCTTCGCTTCGACGATCGAGGAGTGGCTGCAGTCGGCCGAGTACATTCTGGCTGGCGGGAACGACCGCGTGATTCTCTGCGAACGCGGTATCCGCAGTTTCGATCAGTCGACCCGGTTCGCGCTGGATCTCAACGCGGTTCCGTTGCTCCGTGAGCTGACTCACCTGCCGGTGGTTGTCGATCCGAGCCACGGCACGGGACGCCGGGAGATGGTTGCTCCGATGTCAGCGGCGGGTATCGCCGCCGGTGCCCATGGATTGATCATAGAAGTCCATCCGGAGCCGGACGAAGCGCTGTGCGACGGCCCCCAGTCGATTCACGTCGACGACCTGGCCGAGATCGTACAGAAGGCGCACGCGATCAGCTCGCTGATGCACGCTCCGGAACCAATTGCTGTTCCGGCCTGATTCAACTGATTATTCCCAGTATTCATCTCCTCCTCACGGTAATGCGCGGGCTCGCCAACCCGCGCATTGCCGTGCTACTCACCAGGAGACCGTCCGTTGCTGACGCATTCACAGCACCGGTTCTGAATGTGTTGCATTAGATAGGTGTCATGATGTTCATCGTGTTGCGAGCCTGAATCAACAGGAGGGCGAACACTCATGAGAGTGCTGCTGGCTGGTTCTACCGGTGTGCTGGGACAGCGGCTCGTCAGGCGACTCAGCGAACACGGCCATCAGGTTCATGGATTGACGCGTGACGAGCGAGGCGATCGGATCGTCCGGGATCGGGGTGGCACGCCGATCCGGGCGGATCTCTTCAATCCGGATGAGATCACGCGGCATGTCGACAACGTCGATTCAATCGTTCACGCAGCCACCGCGATCCCCAGAAAGCAGCGACCGTCAGCGCAGGACTGGGCTATTAACGACGAGATCCGGATCAGGGGTGTCGAGTCGCTGATCGAAGTTGCCCGCCGAACCGGTGCCAGACATCTGATTTTCCAGAGTGTGGTCTGGGTGGCTCGCCCGGACGATGAATCGCCGTTCGATGAGCGTGCGCCAGTGAATCCGGACGAGGTGACGCAGTCGGCCGCCGCTGCCGAGCGGATCGCACTCAACGCCGGCGACGAGTATGGATTCACCTCGACCGTTCTGCGGGGAGGCTGGTTCTACGGGCCCGATGCCTGGCACACGCAATCGTTCGGTGAGAGGTTGAAGAAGCGGATGCTGCCGATCATCGGTGATGGCTCGGCTTACTGGTCGATCCTCCACGTCGATGATGCGGCGAACGCATACCTGGTCGGCATCGAGCATCAGCCGGCTGGTGTGTTCCACGTAGTTGATGATGAGCCGGTGCAGGTCGGGGAATTCTTCCGATACTTCGCCGAGATCCAGGGCGCAAAGCCGCCGCTGCGGATTCCGGCCTGGCTGGCCCGACTTGCGGCCGGGTCGTTTTCGACCGACTTCGCCACCACATCCATGATCACGAATGCCGAGAAGTTCAAGTCTGCTACTGGTTGGCAGCCCCAGTTCCCGTCCTATCGAGAGGGACTCTCTGAGGTGGTGCGGGAGTGGGAAGAGGTGGCGATCCCATCGAGGTAGTGCGGCGATTCTCCAGACACGATGCTTCTATGTCATGCGGACTCGACCCACACGTCATGCTGAGCTTGTCGAAGCATCTCTCCGGTTCGCACGGCACCACGTCCGGGGGTCACCGAGATCTTTCGACAGCGCTCAAGATAACGTGGGGGAGGGTTGCCTTTCCGGGCACCGGAACGGCTCGGTCTGAACTCATCGGTAGCATCATGAGTTCCTACGTCATGCTGAGCTTGTCGAAGCATCTCTCCTCTTCGCACGGCAACTGGTTCCGGATACACAGGCCCAGCAGCACACGAGATCTTTCGACTGCGCTCAAGATAACGTGTTAGATCATGCCAGGTCACTTCTGACATCATGCTGACCCCACCAACACGTCATGCTGAGCTTGTCGAAGCATCTCGCCCCTTCGCCAGGCACCACGTCCGGGGACTCCCGAGATCTTTCGACTGCGCTCAAGATAACGTGTTAGATCATGCCAGGTCCCCACCCACACGTCATGCTGAGCCTGTCGAAGCATCTCGCCGGTTCGCCAGGCACCACGTCCGGGGACCACCGAGATCTTTCGACTGCGCTCAAGATAGCGTGGGGAGGTTCAGCTCAAGATAACGTGGGGGAGGGTCGGCTCGAGATTGCGTGGGGGCTGACTGG